>NZ_JBAELF010000081.1:0-2275 GCF_056211015.1 Candidatus Egerieousia sp. | reverse complement strand
TCAAAATGTAAAATGACTCTTCGAAATCCGGGTCTCCGTCAGAGTTGTCGGTGCGCATCTGCATATCGGGAAGGTATTTCTTTGCGGCTTCGAATATGCAGGTTGCGAGGGCATCTGCGGCTGTCTTGCCTTTGGAAGTATAAATGCTCCATCCGTGCGGCTGCGTCCACTGTGAGCCGTTTCCGTAGGCGTTGACGTGGATGCTGACAAGGATTGCATTCTGCTTGCCGTGGAGCAGACACCAGCTGTTGACACGCCGGCAGCGCTCCTTGAGGGAGATATCGTCATCCTCTGGAACGAGGAGTTCGGCATCATAGCCTCGATCCTGAAGGTCCAGGACTATTCGTCTTGCGATTTCGCGGTTGAAGAAGGCTTCACGGAGCTGCCCATCTGGAGAACGTTTGCCCGGGGTAAACTGGCCGTGGCCATTGTCGATGAAGATTTTCATGGAGTTGCTTTGCGTTTATTTAAGCAACTCGCTGATTCCTAAACGAAGATAGTAATAAAGTTTGAGATAAGCGTTATGAATCTTTCTTGGAGTCAATCAATTTCTGATTGGCTTTCTCTATCTGCTTCTGCTTCTTTTCCACAATCTTGATGCTTTCAACAGAAGGAAGGTCTTCAGGCATTGTGCCACCGATGCGCTCAATGGTTTTTCTGACTTCAACACCTACGTTGTAGTGCACAGCATTTGCCTGAGCCTTTCCCTTGATGTTTTCTTTCCTGAGTTTTTCTTCTGCCTGTGTGGCACGGAAGAGATTGGCGGCAAGTTCTGTACTGCCCATATGGTCAAGAATCTTCTGCTTTTCCGTAAGCCCTTTGTGGCGGTGAATGGCATCTTCATCCATCCCGTTGTATAATCCTTGGTATCCGGCATTTTGGAAACGGGCATATTCCCAAGGTTCCTTTACGCCGGCATTCTTTGCTGCATCTGCAAGCTGAGAGTTATGTTCCTTCATCTGACGGCGAAGGAAGAGCCGCATTTCCTCTTCAGTGGTTAGATGCTTGTATTCCTGCATCTGCTGAATCTCGGCATACCTTGTTTGGATAGCAAAGTATGTCTGGGCTTCGGCTATTTCTTTCTTTCTGGGATCACCGTTTTGCGCGATAAGATAGCAGGCGTATCTAGTCAGTTTTACATCCTGGACTTCTTTCTCCGCAACACCGGTTTTTACTATTTTGCTGACGTCAGCAAAATTGGCTGGAACATCACCAGTGGCCGATTTGCAGGCTTCTTTGGCTTTTTCAATGACAGCTTCGAAGTTGCGCCATTGAGTATATCCGAGGTATGGCGCGAGCTCACGGCCATACCAGAATTCAATGCCATTTTCGTCGATGTGTTTGATGCTCTCGAATAGAGACGCAGCTTCTTTTGTCAAAGTATATTCCATAAAATGTTACCCTTGTTTTGATTCGGGACTATTTGCGAAGATACGGAAAATACTTTGAACTATATGTTTTTCCGCTATTATTATTTCCACAATCCTGCACATTGCCGTACTTCGCATACGGTATTGACGACTTCCCAAACGAGTCCGGCTTCAAGCTTGAAGCCTTGCTCCTCGAGTGCCTCTGCAATCTCCGTTATCGGTTCGATGTCTATGTCTAAAAATTCCATTGCACAGTAGTACCCATCCTGGCAGGATTTGACGTACTGCCTGCAATTGTTTAAGGTTGTCCGGTCAAGTATCTGGTTTGGAGTATGTGTTTCTCCGCAATATGTTCCAAGAAAAGGTCTAATCTTAAAGAAGGCTTGCTGAGCATCTTCCAATCCTTCATAGAGGATATCAGCTGCCTTTTCAGATAGCTGGTTGATCGAATCGATTATTTGATAAGTTCTGTCCTTGTCCATCGTTCTACAAATATACAAAAAAGAGGTCAACCACTGAAGATTAACCTCTTGTATCTCGTGTATTAGTCCAGCAGGTTGGTCATTTCCTTGATCATATCGTCATCGATGTCACGATAGCGAGCGAATGCCTTTGAGCCTTCGCAGTGGCCTGAGAGTTTGCCAACAAGGTTCGGGTCTTTGACTTTCTTATAGAGGTTGCCGATGAAGGTACGTCGGGCCATGTGTGAGCTGGCCACGTCACAGATGGGATGCTGCTCTGACTGCTTGGTGACAGGGTTTACAATGGTAACGACTCTTTCAATGCCGGCTTTCTTGAGGCCGACACGAATGAGGTCGTTGAGTTTGCCGGTGCTCATGAAAGGGAAGAGGAAGTCTCCGTGTTCTCCTTTGTGGCGGTTCATCACTTCGATGGCAGTAGGAGCG
>NZ_JBAELF010000080.1:0-31288 GCF_056211015.1 Candidatus Egerieousia sp. | reverse complement strand
GAAATCTGCGGAGGGTATTTCGTTTCTGCACTTTGTGGTTTCCTAAAATATAGGTCAGTTTTTTGGGATAAATTTACGCCCAACTTTCGCTTTTGTGTGCGTAAGATTGTGCGCAAACCTTGTAATTTGCTGAAATTCAGCGTTTCTTGCGGAGAGAGAGGGATTCGAACCCCCGGAGCCTCGCAGCTCAACAGTTTTCAAGACTGCCGTAATCGACCACTCTACCATCTCTCCATTCCCGTTTTGGTATTGCAAAGGTAGAAACTTTTTGTGCCATTCCAAATTTTTTTAGCAGTTTTTTGATGCCAGCTTTCGATTTTTGAGGCTTGTGTATGATTATTGTTCCATTTCTTGTAAATTTGCGTTTTCCTTTTAGAAATGGTCAAGGCATCGGTTGTCATATTGAACTGGAATGGTGAGGCAATGCTCAGGAAGTATATTCCCGGGCTTTATGAGTCTTTGAGACAGTATAAGAATATGAAGGGCGAGCAGGAAATATTGGAGAAGGAGCCTGATGAAGACTGCAAAGCAGATGCTACGGCTATGAAAGCAGCTGATGCAGAGCCGCTTGCTGTTCCGGTGGCTGAAGTACCAGTTGAGAAAGTGCCCGAGGCGGAAATTCCATGCGTAGAACCTTCAGAGGAGAAGATTTCATGTGCGGAACATATCAGGAGTTCAGAGCAGGACAGTGTGGCCGTTTCCGAAGCTGGTATGCCACAGGACCCGTCACTGTTTCCTGAACAGGATGTTGTCATTTCTGTAGAAGCCGAACCGAACCGTGAGTTCGAGGCTAACCTGTTTTCTGAAATCGATCCATCTTTCATAGGTTATCCTTCTCAGAATGAAATAAGCGCAACGCTGGCCGAGACCAGAACAAGGACAAGATTGCGCGCCCGTAAGTCCCGAGGCGGTTCAAACAAGCCTGGTGAAGCCAAGGCGGAGACAGCTGTTCGTGAGCACAGGGTTGCCAGAGCTAAAAACTCCGGCATTCAGGATGAGCCGCAGATGGTTGATGAAACTGAAACATCAGACGATGAACCATTGGAACAAGCCGTATCCGGGCTGGAATCGCAGCCAGAAGAGCTGATTATGGATGTTGGTCTTGCCGATCTGCTCCGTAAGAAGGAGGAGGAGAGAGCGGCCGACATCAAGTCAAGGATGGAGTCCCTGCGTCAGAGGACAATGGCTGTAAAGGAGGCAAATCTGGTAAGGAAACAGCTGGAATCAAAGGTCTACGATGCTCGATATGAGCTTGTTGTTGCCGATAATGGCTCAACCGACGGCTCTGTTGCATGGCTCAAGGAGAATTATCCGGATATCAGGCTCATTGAATTCGACAGGAATTACGGTTTCGCAGCTGGTTACAACAAGGCTCTGCAGGAGATTGATGCGGAATATTTCGTGCTTCTGAATTCTGATGTGCGCGTGGCTCCGGGCTGGCTTGATACCTTGATTGATTTTCTTGAAACCCATCAGCGTGCGGCTATATGTATGCCTAAGATACTCAAGGAGCATGATGGAGCCATCGCTGTGAAAAAGGATACTTTCGAGTATGCCGGAGCCTGCGGTGGTTTTATAGACAGGTTCGGCTTCCCTTTTTGCCGCGGCCGTGTGCTCAAGTATACAGAAGTTGATGAGAATCAGTACGATACTCCTATGGAGGTATTCTGGGCTTCGGGGGCTGCAATGTGTGTGCGCAGCAGTGTGTGGAAGGAACTGGGCGGTCTGGATGCAAGATTCTTTGCACATATGGAGGAAATTGATTTCTGCTGGAGGGCCAAGCTTATGGGGTATGAGGTCTGGGCGGTACCAGCCGCAAAGGTTTACCACGTGGGTGGAGCTACGCTGTCCAACGGATCGCCGTACAAACTGTATCTCAATTACAGGAACAATCTGCTGATGCTTCATAAGAACCTTCCGCCTGAGGGCAAGAAAGATCTGATTTTTTTTCGCATGCTTCTGGACGGAGCGAGCGCCGCAATCTATCTTCTGACAGGCCGGAAGGAGCTCTACAGGTCTGTGCTCAAGGCGCATAGGGACTTCAAGGAGATGCGTCTGGAGTTTGAGACCTCTCCTCGCTCCAGAGTTTATTCCAATATCCCGTTCAACAAGCTTTATGGTGTGTTCAACGGCAGCATAGTTCTCTCATACTTCCTTGGCCGCCGCCGCTTCAGCAAGCTCCGCCAGTTCAGTTGATATTTCCTTTCCCCACTCGGCGATAGTGACTGGCACGGTGCCTGTTGCATTTGTGCTCAGCGTTTATTAACTTTGTTAGTTGTGATTTTTTACTGACAGGAATTCCGGGAATTTGGAACGATTATTGAAAGAAAATATTCACGAACTTATTGTTTGAATACATAAATGTTAAATATGAAAAAGGAATCCCTATTGTGTTGTGCTGCGGCTGCAATGCTCCTGTTGGGAGCAGGCAACGCAAACGCCCAGCTGCTCAATGCCAGCGACAATGTGCCGGCAGGTGCAGTAATCTATTCACTTCCACAGACATCCATAGTGCTAAAAGTAGATGTTGCCGTAAAGACTTTCACTGCTGGTCCGTATGCAAAATATGCCCAGAAATATCTCGGCGTTTCGCCAAAAAGCGTGAATTCGCAGGATTGTGAGATTCTTAAGATTGAAATGCTCCCTTGCGTTGAGGCGGATCTCAATTCACGCATTGCCGTTAATCTCAATTCCTTGAAGGGTGCTTCCGCAAACTTCCTTGAGCTTTGCTCACAGGGTCTGGTGGTCACTTCCGATTCCTATACCAATGCTCCAAATAAATTCAGATTCAATGTTGCAGCCAATCCGTTTGCCAATGGCGAGCCTGTTTCCACTCTGGACAATGTCACCACAACAATTTACAAGAGCGTGAAGAACGATGCCGGCGAACTTGAGCAGATTCCTATCCAGCAGACACAGATAGTTGAAAAGAACATTGACAAGAGAGCCGAGGAGACTGCATCCCTCATATTCAAGCTCAGACAAAAAAGAATTGACATAATTACAGGTGAGACTGATGCCACTTACAGCGGTGAGGCCATGGGTGCCGCTCTAGCCGAGATAGCACGCCTTGAGGAGGAATATCTTTCAATGTTCCTTGGCAAGACAACTGTTACAAACCTTACACAGACTTTTGACGTTGTTCCTGAAGCCGGCGGCAACAAACTTATGTATGTGGCTTTCAGAATAGCGGACCAGGGACTCGTTCCTGCTAACAATGTTGGAGGAAGACCTGTTGTAGTTGAGCTGGAACCTGAGAAAATGTCAAGCCTACCTTCCGATAATGCGGCTGTGTCTTCAAAGGGTAAGATTTATTTCAGAGTGCCGCGTACCGTTAACGTAAAGGTGAAGGATGGTCAGAAAGTGCTGCTGCAGAGCAGAATGCCAATATATCAGCTCGGCCAGAATTCCTTCATACCGGTTGAGGCTCTCATAAAGTAAACCATAATTTTCAAGGTCTTTGAAAACGGGCCGGAAAGAACTTCGGTTAAAAATAAAACAAGCTGGAAATAACAACTAATACATAATAAAGATAATCATGAATACCATTGCAGAGTTGAATCCACAAGAGGTTTGGAAAAACTTTTATGAACTTACTAAAATCCCTCGTCCTTCAAAGAAAGAGCAGAAGGCTGGAAAATTCGCTTACGAATTCGGCAAGAAGCTTGGCCTTGAGACCATAATGGACGAGGCTGGCAACGTTATTATAAAGAAGCCTGCTACAAAAGGTATGGAAGACCGTATTGGCATTATCCTTCAGGGTCACCTTGATATGGTTCCTCAGAAGAATTCCGACGTTGAGTTCGATTTCGAGAAGGATGCCATTCAGCCAAGAATCGTTGATGGTTGGGTTTACGCTACTGGTACAACTCTCGGAGCCGACAACGGTATGGGTTGCGCTGTTGCAATGGCAATTCTTGAAAGCAAGAACATTGCTCACGGTCCTATAGAGGCTCTCTTCACAATTGACGAGGAAACAGGTATGACAGGAGCACGCGCCTTGAAACCTGGCGTTCTCGATGGAAAGATTCTCATCAACCTTGACTCTGAGACAGAGGGTGAGCTTTACCTTGGCTGCGCAGGCGGTCTGAACGTTTTCTGTGAGTTCAAGTACAAACAGGTTCCTGTTGCAAAGGATTATGTTGCCATGGAACTTAACTGCAGAGGCTTCCTCGGCGGACATTCCGGTATGGACATAGGCCTTTACAGGGCAAATACAAACAAGGTGCTTGCACGTATGCTTCTTCCATTGGTTGAGAAATGCGGAGCGGAGCTTGTTGCCATCGATGGCGGAAACTTGAGAAACGCCATACCAAGAGAGGCTTTCTCTACAGTTGTTCTTCCTAAGGCAAAGCTTGCAAAGGCAAAGAAGGTGCTTGCAAATGTATTTGCAGAGGTACGTAACGAATACAAGGCCACCGATGTTGATGCATACTATGAGTTCCAGCCTGTTGCTCTGCCAAAGAAGGCAATAGAGCACGCTGTTGCTTACAATATGCTCAGAGCCATTGCCGTTTGCCCTAGCAGCGTTGAGAGAATGAGCAAGGAGATGGAGGGTACTGTTGAGACATCCAACAACATGGCAATCGTTAAGTCGGAGAGAGGCAGGATTCTCGTAACTTCATTGATGAGAAGCTTCATTGACACAGCAAAGGAGGATCTGTACCAGAAGGTTAAGGGCTTGTTCGAGATGGCTGGTGCAAAGGTTTGGTGCTCAGGTGGATATTCAGGCTGGCAGCCGAATATGGATTCCGCCATCCTCAAGGTCATGCAGAAGGTTTACAAGGATCTCTACAAGAAGGACGCAGCTGTGATGGCGGTTCACGCCGGTCTCGAGTGCGGTATCCTTGGTGGTACATATCCTGATTGGGACATGATTTCATGTGGTCCTACAATCTGCAGCCCTCACTCACCTAACGAGCGCGTGAACATTGAGACTGTTGAAAAACTTTGGAAATTCATTGTTGAGGTTGTAAAGAATGCGCCACGTAAATAGTTATTTCTTTTCTTTTTTTCATATTCTGATTCTCCTGGTTCTGCTTCCGGCAGTTCCGGGAGTTTCTTATGCCCAGCCGCAGCAGACAGCCGCCAGCAATGCGCTTGAGCTGTGGTCGCAGGCAAAGGCCGCTTATGCCAGGGGTGATTTCTCGCTTCAGCGTTCAAGATTCAACGAAGCCATTGAGCAGTACAACCAGGCGGATTCACTGTACAAGATGCTCATTTATGTCAGGCGCAGCGATGCACAGATAGATGTGGCAGTGCTTTTCAAGGAAATCGAGAAACTGAAGCTGAACAAGGGCAGAGCCCTGACAGGGGCCGGCGAGCTTGAGAAGGGCAAGGCCAGTTTCGATATAGCCGCAGGCATTGCCGTTGAAATGGCTTCCAGGTGGGGTACGGAACCTTATCAGGAAGTTGCAGCAATCAAGAATGAGCAGATTGCCGCTCTCACTTCCTATTCTTCACTTGCGATAGAGCATGCAAACAAGGTGTCGCGTGCGCACAGGGTGGCTCTGGGTCTGCTTCTGATATGCATAGTGTGGGCCGGTGTGTCGGTCTATCGCCGGTGGAAAAGGATGATTGCGGCCAGGGATGCACAGGCTGAGGAGTATCTTGCAAATGCTCAGGCTCTTATGGAGGAGGCTTCTTCGGCCAGGGCTGCCAATACCTCCCTGCTCAATGAGCTGGATATGCAGAAGGTTCAGGAGAGGCATCTGAAGGAGCTGCTCGACGGGCGTTTCGCTGAAATACGTTCAATGGCAGCTTCATATTACGAGCTTGGCTTTTCAAAACCTTTGCAGAAAAGGCTGGAGGCTCTGTTCGAGTCCGGAAGGGATGGAGATATCTTTGAATCGCTGCGTTCCGTTGTGAATGCAAGGCGCTCAAATGTGCTCGACAGGATAGGGGAGAGATTCCCTTCTATCACTGAGGACAACATGCGTCTGCTGGCCATGATATATGCCGGTTTTTCAGCTCAGGAGATAAGCGTGATAATCAATGACAGCGCCTCCAACGTGTATGTACGCAAGAGCAGACTCAAGAGCAGACTGGCTGATTTCATGAAAGAGAATAAAGATTTTGAATTTTAGGAATAATTCAATATCTTTGCGCTCCATTTACCGCAATTGTGTGGTAAAGGATTGTAAATCATTATTAATCATTAATTAACTATCAAATGTTGAGAAGTTACGAAACCGTTTTCATTGCAACTCCCGTTTTGTCTGATGCTCAGATGAAGGAAGCGGTAGAAAAGTACACCTCTCTTATCAAAGAGAATGGTGGTGAGGTTGTAAATGATGAGGATTGGGGCCTTAAGAAACTTGCTTACCCTATCCAGAAAAAAACCACAGGATTTTATCATCTTATTGAGTTCCAGGCTGAGCCTTCATTCGTAAGCACCCTTGAAACACAGTACAGACGTGATGAGAGAATTATCAGATTTTTGACTTTTGCTATGGACAAGCACGCTGTTGCTTATGCAGTTCGCAGAAGGAACAATATGGCTGAGAAAAAATAAGGAGGACTGAATTATGGCAAACGTAGTAAACAACGAAATCAGATATTTGAACCCTCCTACAGTTGAGGTTAAAAAGAAAAAATACTGCCGTTTCAAGAAGGCTGGTATCAAATACGTTGATTATAAGGACGCTGAGTTCCTTAAGAGATTCCTCAACGAGCAGGGCAAACTTCTTCCAAGACGTATCACCGGTACATCTTTGAAGTTCCAGAGAAAGGTTGCACAGGCTGTTAAACGTGCACGTCACCTCGCATTGCTCCCTTACGTAACTGACTTATTGAAATAACAAGGAGGATAGAGTATGGAAATTATATTGAAACAGGACGTTCAGAATCTTGGACATAAAGACGATATCGTAACCGTAAAGAACGGTTATGCAACCAACTACCTTATTCCTCAGGGTTATGCAACAATGGCTACAGCTTCTGCAAAGAAGGTGCATGCCGAGAACCTCAGACAGAGAGCACACAAAGAGGCCAAGCTCAGAGATGACGCTTCAGCTCTTGCAGCTAAGCTCGAGGGCATGCAGATTACAGTTGCAACAAAGGTCAGCGCTACTGGCAAGATCTTTGGTTCAGTTAACAATATTCAGGTTGCTGAGGCTCTTGCTGCCAAGGGTTATGAACTTGACAGAAGAAACATCACCATCATCGGTGAGGACAAACTTCAGGAGGTTGGCGTTTATGATGCAGTGGTTAAATGCTACAAGGACATCAAGGCTAACATCAAGGTTGAAGTTGTTGCTGAGTAATCAGAACGGAATCCAATACAAAAGGCAAGTTCCTTCGGGAGCTTGCCTTTTTGCTGTTGTTCAGAACTTGTAGGAAAGGCCGAGGACAAGTGAATAGTTCCTGCTCTTGGTGTTTATGGTTTTCGAGTAGGTCATCTGTTCGTTCCAGGTTACTTCCAGCAAATCCTTGTCGGCAATATCGCGCTCTTCTACATAAATGCTCAAGCGGTCGTTCACCTTGCGGGTGAGCCGTACGTTTGCAATCAGGTCTTCTCCTTTCTTATTGTATGCCGATTCTTTCGCACTTAAATACAGCATGTCGGCCGACAGCACGGTCTTCTCATTCAGATTTGCCGCAAGAGTCATTCCCATGTCATAGCTGTAATCGGTCTTCGGGTCTTTTGACTTGTAGTGATAATAATCTTCTCTGACTATTGTCCATAATTTTGCGGAAAGGTCCTTGGAGTTGACGTCCAGGGACAGTTTCATGCTCAGAGTCTGCTGCCTTTGGGTATTCACCCAGGTATATACGGTTTTGATGTCGGGATCGTCGACACGTACCGGGGTATCGGTGTCGAGCACCTTTTCCGCCGTATTGTGCTTGGAGGAATATCCCAGATCGATACCTGCAACAAATATGCCTTTATTGTAACTGTACCTGAGCATTATGTCGTTTATTGTTTCCGGTACGAGGTTCGGATTACCAATGAAATATTCGCCTTCAGATGCACCCAGGGTAATCATTGCACATAGTTTCTTGTACTCAGGCCTTGTTATGGAATGGGAGAATTCCAGCTTGAATGCGCTGTTTTCCGTTGCGTGATATCCCATTTGAAATACTGTAAAGTTCTTCCAGTCATTTTTTGTGAACGAGTTGGCGTTGTCAAGAAGCTTGTTATCTCCTTCCAGTTCGTTTTCAAGCGAGTGGATGTACCACTGGACACGTTCACTTAAATGGAAGTCGAATTTTCCTATTGAATATGTCAGATCGAAGTAGGGCTCTGCACGGTAGGTATAATAATAAAACGATTGGTGGAACCGTATGGAATCCCTCCAGATTCCTCCGGCATTATTGGAAGTCCGGTATTTATCATAATCGTGGGTGTTGTCGTATTCCAGACCTACGGAAGTTTTCAGATCATTGTCGCACAGGTGAAAAACATCGTTGTAACTTGCAACAATCTTATAATACAAATCCTTGAAGTTGCCATACGTGCGGTAATTCTTGTTCTTGGCGTATAATTCTCCTTCAAGACGTCTGGCTTTGTCTTCGTTCTGGTTGTTATATAAGACATTGGCCACAACTGAAATGGTCCCGTCCTTTCTGGAAAGCATCTTGTGCGTGTAGGATATCTTACTGTCAAACCCGTTGTTATGCATTGAGTTCGTATCCAACTGCATGCCTTTCTGCGTAATAATGGAGGAGCCTGAATAGTGATACCTTTCGCTCAAGAGCTCGGGAGTGTCCTGCGATGCGTCATGGCGGTATCCGAAATCCATATCCAACGAATTTCTTTCGTTGAAACGGTATCCGAAAAGAAGGGAACCGTTGATTTTCCACTTTCTGGGAACAAGTTCATTGTCCTCGTATTTTGAATACTCCTTTCCTTCGGTCTTGAGGTCCGTGATGGATGTTTCCTTTGTCGTACGCCTGTAGTCATGTCCTCCGGACAGGGATGTGCCCAGGTAATATTTCTCACCCTGGTATTTCAACTTGAATACGGCATCTTCATTATTGTTTCTGGCAAATGTGTACGCTCCATTGATATTCGTCTCCCCGGACCATTGTGCATTCAGTTGGAGCGAGCAAAGACATGCCAATATGAATAAAAGGGCTTTTCGCATGATGCGGTTTTATTTTATGCCTTTGATGTACTGCAATTCTTCCTGGGTGTAAAGAAGCCTCTCCCAAAGCGGCATGAAAGTATCCTTGAATATGAACATGGCGGCAACGAACAGGATGACCGCAGCAAGAATCACAACAGCTGTTATCTTGAGTGTACGATGTTTGTCCTCTTCTTTCGGTGAATCGGCTTTCTGCTCTTCCTCTGCTTTGAAACGATTAACTACCGGACGGCTTGCAACAGCTTTGTCAGCCTGCATTTTCCTTGCGCAGATAATGTCAAGCCCCCAGTTCTGTAAGTTGAATTCAAGATTATGGTGCGGTTCGAATACGAAATCAAGTCCTGCTCCGTATCTGATTGTGCCGAAATCAGGGATTGATATATAGGCCTGCTCCTCCAGAGTGTTCAGTGACTGCCGGCAGAGTTCCTCGAGTTCGGCAAAGGCCCGGCTGTATTCAATGCCGTTTTCATTTGCAAAGTACAAGGCTGCCGGGTTAGGTTCCTGGGCGGAACCCTGTGAATTCACTGTCGCTGTGAAAAAAATCTTGCGGGAAGGTGGGGTGAGGGCATTGCCGTTCTTGATGAATTGCGGCGCTGTTTCCTTGGAATACAGCACTCCCATGCCTGGCAGAATGATTCTGTCGTGCTCATTTATGGTCTGCTGCAGGCATGCGCCCAATTCTTCAAGTGTCATATCTTGCTTTTGTTAAATCACAAAGTTAAGTTGTACACGGCAGAATTGCAAACACAGAAAAAAGTTGAAAAAAATTTGCACACAATAAAAAAATGCCCTACATTTGCACTCGCAAAACGGAAAAGCAAGCGTTTCCGTGAAACATAAGGAAATTCCTCAATAGCTCAGTTGGTTAGAGCACCTGACTGTTAATCAGGGGGTCGTAGGTTCAAGTCCTACTTGAGGAGCCAGAAAGGTCGAGATAATGAGTCCCGGCCTTTTTTGTTGAATTACAGGAAGTTGTTATAATGCAGTTAGATAGAAAACTGCATTTTCAGTTGGTTACAATTCATAACCGTTTGCGTACAAAAATTCTGGGGCGAAACCGATCTCGTTATTCCAGTCCACTGAAAACGGGTCCAAGGAAAAGCACTTGAAGTATGATAAATCTTTGAGTTTGGTACAGATACCTTCATTATATACGGTAGAAAAATCAAAGGCCTTGACCTCACCCGTATTGAATGTCAATGCGAGAACATAATCCCGCACATATTTTGCGTCTGTCACCTTCAGAATCATACGATTTACTTTAATGGCTCAATTTTCATTACAGCCTGTTTGCATTCCATCCTTTTCCAATTATCCATCAATTCGTCCTTATGCAGATCAAGCCACTCATAAACCAAACCAAGCGCACGTCTAGGCAAGGACCCCGTCACTACACCACCTTCAATGGTCACAATCGCCTCATAATCTTGATACTTCACGTGAAAATGAGGCGGGTTGTGCTCACTCATGTACATATAGATGGCAATACCATAAAAGTAACTTATTTCAGGCATATCATATTCAATTTATGCAAATATAATGATTATTTTCATTCAGCAATTTTCAATTACGCATGATTCCAATCTGGTTATTGGATATATTCGGAATACGCACGCGGGCCCCAGAACTGGTAGCCGCGGCCTTCGAGGCGGGTGCCGGTGAGGGCTGAATCAATGAAACCATTCTTTTCTACGAGAACAAGATGCCAGATGAGGCCTTCCGGGCTTCTGAGAAGTTTGAAGGAGATTCTTCCTTTTAAACCGCGATAGATTTCCATAAGTGCGTTCGTGCTTTCATCGGTCTCATCGGAGAATTTCCTTGAGCCCTTGACAGCTTCAGGGTTGAGTGAACTTCCGTCATCCACTTCCTTGACTTCTCCCTTGATCCTGAATCTGCCACCCAGGTCCTTCACCATCTGGTGACTGCGGCCCCAGGTGCCGCCCTGCTGGCTTACCAGAGGCTTCCCTCTGAATATCACCATAGAATCTTCATAGGATATTACGCTCAGATAGTGGCTCCTGTCTTTCAACCATTCTGTGAATTTGTCAAGATGGTCCTCGGTTGTATATCCATACACACTGTCCAGAAATACCAGACGCTTGATTGCCGGATTGATTCTGTCCGCAATCCTGAAATAATTGAAGATAAGATAACCGCCGCCGGAATGGCTGCTTATTGTCAATGACGGGTTGTAATCCTTGTACAGTTCCACAACGTCTGCGAACAGTCTGTCGTATGTCTCCTTGGCTATGTCCAGGTGCTGTTTGTGCCAGTTGTTCCAGGCTTTCTGCTTGGTTTTCAAATATATTGTAATATAGTTGCACTTGTGGTCCTGGGCACGCAGGAATGCTGTCTGGGCGGCTATATGGTGAACGTCCAGGTGCCAGTCATCTCCTGGCTGAACCTTCCTGCCAACGGTCCATTCAATCAGGGTGCCGTTAGGCAGAGCGTAGAGAATCACTTCGGTCCTTGCTCTCGGAATGAAAGTCTGCGGTTCATCAATGAGTATCTCCACATCGGGATAGGAGAGGCCCTTTTCGGCGCCATTGATTTTTACGGAATTTTGTGCCAGCAGGGTGAAGTGTATCAGAATCAGCGCAATCAGGGTTAATGACCTTTTCATAAAACTGTTTTTTAAGTTGATAGTATGCCATTAGTTTGTATATTTGCATTGGAAAAGGGCAGAATTCAACAGCCCTTTGGCCAACGAGAAGTAGCGCAGTTGGTAGCGCACTACGTTCGGGACGTAGGGGTCGCGTGTTCGAGTCACGTCTTCTCGACTTGCAAAAAGTGGACAGGATTCCCTTTATTCCGGGGATCTTGTCCACTTTTATAATTTGGATGCTCGATTAATTAAGCGGTGCGGTAACACTGCTCTTGACAGTAACCTGATAATTGCTGTTCTCCAGATATGTGCCGTTATAGCTGATATTTGAGAGCGTGGTGCAGAAGAAATCGATGCTGGTTGCTCCGTTATCGTAAATTCTGAACGTGAGCTCGCAATCCTCAAAGTCATTGCTTCTTGCCTTGAGTACGAAACTGTACATGCCTCTTTTCTGGTCGTATGTCTTGTGGCTTATGGTGTATGTTGCCCTTTGGAACCAGATTCCGTAATCGTTCCCGGGTATTGCAGAGTAAGACTCTCCAATGTATGGGAGATATGCGTCGATTGTTCCGTTCTGAATCCTAACAATATAATCACCATAGAAAGGACGGATGTGAGGGCCGCCTTTAGGAATGATCTGGGTTATTCGGATCTGCATGTCCATATCCTCACAAGCTGCTCCAATTTCTGCGGCCAGGATTGCATCTTCTTCCGCAGAATTTCCACCAATGGCTGCACAGGATGCCAATGATAATGTTAATGTGCTGATAATCAGTAACGAGAATAATCTAAGTGCTTTCATGATATAAATGCTTTTATTTGTTTCAGAAAATGTAGCTCTACAAAATTATGTATTGCTCCAGTCAATTGCAAGAAAATATGTATCTTTGCACGGATTAACCAATAGTTCATTTATGAAGAAAATAGTCTGTCTTTTATCAGTTCTGGCGGCTCTGGTGTTCAGTGCCGGTGAAGTAGATGCTCAGTTTGCATACGGAAATTCGTATGCCGGCGATCAGGGCTCCGATGAATCATCCGCAACAGGTCTGAGAATGCTTTCTCTCAGCCCGAGTTATCTTGAGGGATGGACAAGCGCATCTGCAGGCAACAGCTTTACAAATCACAATATCATGGATGTATTGCATTCAAATGATGATAATCGTGTGTCGGAAGTCAATCAATATCATTTCAAGGTCAGTGATGAGCTGAGTTTCATTCCTGTTCCAATAATTGCTGCAGGTTTCATTGCAAAGACAGGAAAGAACAATTTCAGGGAGGCGAGATTCAGACTGAATTCGGAGTTCCATGACAGGACCGATGACTACATACAGCATCTGCCTATTGTCACAACCTTTGCCTTGAAGATAGCAGGATATGAAGGAAAGAACAACTGGGGCAGATTCCTTGTGAGCGGCGTTCTGTCATACGCAACAATGGGCTTGCTGGTGAATGGTGTGAAATACACTGCAAAGGAAATGCGTCCCGACGGCTCAACCGCCAACTCATTCCCTTCAGGCCATACCGCCACAGCATTCGTTGCAGCTACCATTCTTCACAAGGAGTACGGTCTTACACGCAGCCCATGGTTCAGTGTCCTCGGCTATTCCGCCGCAGCTACCACAGGTGTCATGCGTAGCCTCAACAACCGTCACTGGATAAGCGATATCATGGTTGGCGCAGGTTTCGGTATTCTTGCTACGGACCTCGGTTATGTGTTCGGCGGCCTTATTTTCAAGGACAAGGGAGTGAACAGACTTGAGAGGGAAGGCAACAGCGACCTCTACCAGCATCCTTCATTCATATCTCTTGGTATGGGTGCTACAAGGCTGAACAACATAGATCTTCCTGCTGAGTTGAATTCACCATACGGCTATGCTCCTACATTCGACGGCAAGCTTAGAATCGGAACAGGAACAACGGTTCAGTTCGAGGGAGCATACTATTTCACCCCTTACTTCGGATTGGGCGGCAAAGGAAGAGTCTCCATTTATCCTGTAAGAGCCAACGGCTTGAATGACTACTATTACGCAAAGGATCCCGGTGTAATAATTCCTTATGACTTCTCGAATGTTGACATTACAGACCAGATGGCCGCATATCAGTTCGATCTTGGCCCATATTTCTCGCTGCCGTTCTCAAAGAGATGGAGAGCAAGCGCAAACCTTTCAATGGGTTATCTGCACATGGCCGATTATGATCTGTTCTTCTCCGATGACCGTGACCTGAAAGCGAGCGAAGTAAGACAATGGACAGAGAAGCAGTGGATTGAATTCTTTGCGCAGGGACACACAATAGGTGACTTCATTTCGGTTGACGACAGTAAAAGCATGAAATTCGGAGCAGGTCTTGCCCTTACCTGGGCTTACAGGGAGAATATAAGCTTTGACTTGAAGCTGACATACGATTATTCAAGGTCTCCGTTCAAGGCCTTGTATTACGATGACTATGCTTTTGAGCTTGAATATGAGCAGGACGAGAAGAAGTTTGAAGAAGCTTTCTCCAATGCAATCCATTTTACGGATACAAAGAAAAGCTTCCACCAGCTTGGCGTAATGTTCAATATGTCATTTAACTTCTAGCAAGGATAGATTTCCGTTTTCTCCTGAACAGCCGAGCATATGAAACGCAGTTATTGGATAGTGGCTCTGATCATGTTGTTCTGGTTCATGATTTCATTCATAACCAACATAATAGGCCCGCTTATTCCGGATATCATTGATAATTTCCATCTTCAGGAACTGGCTCTTGCAGGGTTCATTCCAACTTCATTCTTCATAGCCTACGCTGTGATTTCAATCCCTGCCGGACTGCTCATTGAAAAGTACAGTCAGAAGTTCGTGCTTTCTTTGGGCTGGGGACTTCCATTGCTGGGTTCCTTGCTGTTTGCGCTTATGCCGAGTTTCCCTGTACTTCTGGTGTCTTCGTTCACCATCGGACTTGGCATGGCAATGCTCCAGACAACTATCAATCCGCTTACCAGAGTTGCGGGCGGTGAGGAGAACTTCGCTTTCTTTTCAGTCATGGGACAGCTGGTGTTCAGCGGAGCTTCCTTTGTGAGCCCTCAGGTATATTCGAATCTTGTTGCCTCACTGTCATCGGGTCAGAAGTGCAGCGGGATCACAGGAGTGCTTCAGATGCTCACCCCTGCCGAGCTTCCCTGGGTTTCACTATACTGGTTGTTCGTTGGCATTGTTGCCATTATGATAATCATTGTGCTTGTTCTCAGACTGCCTAAACTTGATTTGAACAACGATGAAAAGGTGAGCGGCATTCACGCATACAGGGAGTTGCTGAAAAACAAATACACTTATCTGTTCTTCCTGGGAATCCTCTGCTATGAGGCAACGGAGCAGGGATGTGCCAACTGGATATCCAAGTTCCTTCAGGATTATCACTCAATGGATCCGCAGACAGTGGGCGCCAGCGCAGTGGGTCAGTTCTGGGGTGCAATGGCAGTGGGCTGCATAGCCGGTCTGGGCGCTCTCAAGCTATGGGACTCAAAGAACGTGCTCAAGGTGGCCTGCGTGATGGCTTTCATTACCTTGGCCATGGCACTGTTCGGAGGTGGGGAACTCGCACGCTGGGCATTCCCGCTTTTCGGCTTCTCGCTTTCAGTTATGTATTCCATAGTGTTCTCGCTGGCTTTGAACTCTGTACCGAGATATCAGGGTGCTTTCGCAGGTATTTTATGCACAGCGATAGCCGGTGCAGCTCTCGGACCTCTTATCGTGGCCTGGCTGGGTGACATCTTCGGCCTGAGGGGAGGAATGATGTTCATCTTCCTTACCACCGCATACGTGTTCAGCATAAGCTTCTGGGCAAAGCCTCTTGTAAGCAACAAGACTCTGCGCAGTATGGATAAGGCTGCGTAAAAAAGTTTTCTGAAACTATCGCCGGTGGAAAATCAAAGGTAGCAGGAGAGAACCTTGGCAATTGAAGGGAACGTGTCCTTTATGTATGAGGACAGTTCCTTTTTTTCTACCCATACGGCTTTTTCTATGCCTTCCTCGGTTTGTGGAACAGGTGTGGCGCTTCCTGCATAACGCATTCTGTACCAGTGGGTATGCTTGAGAACAAACTGCCCGTTCAAATGGTAGCTGTGATGCGTGAGGCAGAGCGGCTCAATCTCCCTTGACGGGGCTATTCCGGTTTCCTCCTCAACTTCCCTGAGGGCGGTGCAGACAATGTCTTCACCGGGCTCCTGCTTGCCTTTCGGAAGGTCCCATCTGCCGTTCCTGAATATGAGGAGCAGCTTGCCTTCTGTGTTCTCTATCACTCCGCCGCCGGCATTTATCTGGGTGAAGCCTTCGCTTATCTTTTCAAAAACCTCCTTGTTGCTCAGAGAACCGTTGCCATCCTCGTTTGTTGCAAGTATAAGATTGTGAACGGCTTGCATATTGTCCATCATTTCGCCAACCTTGCTCAGATCCGGAATATGCTGTGCGCAGCAGATTACTGCATTCGGATTTGCAGCCGGTGAAATGGCGGATTCGTTGCAGATGGTCAGTGTGCGTTTTTGAAAATATATGTTGTAAGTTGTGCTGTCCATGTTTGTTCTGTTAAAAGCGCGGCAAAGATAAGACCTTTTTTGGAAAAGAATTTCAAGTTTGGCAAAACAAGTTCTAAATCATTATCTTTGTGGACTAAAATTTAAGATATGGAATCATTTGAAAAAGAAATCGCTCAGGAGTTGCTATCCGTTAATGCTGTCATTTTAAGGCCTGAGAATCCGTTTACCTGGGCAAGCGGTTGGAAATCACCAATTTACTGTGATAATAGAAAAATTTTGTCTTATCCTGAAACTCGAAGCAAGGTTTGCAGGGCATTTGTTGAAGTAATCAAGAAATACTATCCTCAAGTTGAGTATATAGCAGGAGTTGCCACAGGCGCAATTGCAACTGCAGCACTGGTTGCCGATGCACTCGGCCTTCCAATGGTATATGTAAGACCTAAACCAAAGGATCATGGTACAGGCGTACGCGTTGAAGGCGCTTTGAAAAGCGGTGCCAAGGTTGTTGTAATCGAGGACCTTATCTCAACAGGAGCAAGCAGCCTTTCAGCTGTTGACGCTTTGCAGAAGGAAGGCGCCGTTGTTCTTGGAATGGTTGCCAACTTCTCATACAATTTCATCACTTCAATAAGAGCGTTCGAGAATGCAAACGTTGAACTGCATACATTGAGCCACTATGAGGCTCTTCTCGAGCAGGCTGTAGTAACAAACTATATCAAGGAATCAGATCTGAAGGTGCTTTCAGAGTGGAGACTCGCTCCTGACAAATGGGGTATCTGATATGACAGACATAAAAGGTAAAACAGAAGTTATCAATCTGCCTGCTCCGCAGCTTTACGCCGCCTTTGCGGATATGCGCAATTTCGTGCGCAATCTTCCGGAGGACAAGCAGAGCCAGGTCCAGGCAACCGAGGATACCTTGCAGGCGCAGGTTCAGGGCTTCAACCTTGGTGCGCAGATCTGCAGCCGCATGCCATATTCATACGTTCAGATGAAGGAACTGGGCGGAGCACCTTTCAAGTTCAATGTGGAGGCGTTCATGAATCCTGTTGATTTGCAGCGCACCGAGTTCCATCTCGAACTTCATGCGGACCTTCCTTTCATGATAAAGATGATGCTTGGCGGCAAGTTGCAGACTCTTGTTGATACAATTACCGAGAAGCTCAAGGATGCTTCCGAGGGCAAAATCAATCCTTCGGGCATAAACATTGACGAACTCAAAGCAAAGATGAACATATGATACTGCCTGCAGGTTTCGAGGAACTTTTCAAGGAATCGCTGGGGAGTAGCGCATACGAGCGCTATTCCTCGGCGATTTCTGCTAGTCCATTGGCCTGTGTGCGCATCAATCCTTCAAAGTTCAGTTGCGAGGACCTGCTGGCAATATGGCCGGATGCTCAGCAGGTACCATGGTGCAGCAACGGATTCTATCTGAGCGAAAGACCGAATTTCACTCTTGACCCGCTTTTCCATGCCGGTGCATATTATGTTCAGGATGCTTCATCCATGTTCCTGGAGGGGGTGTTCAGACAGATAGAATCTTGCAGGGAATACTTTGCAAGGAATGCCGCTTCCGGTACGCAGGCCAATACCTGTCTTCCCGGTGTTTCTGCAATGGATTCTGCTTTATGTGCCTTGGCAGGTATGCACGCAGACTCAGTATCAGACCCTGCGGCAGGTTCCGGTGCTAGATTCGCTGAATATAAATCCCTGCGGGTTCTGGACCTGTGTGCGGCACCTGGCGGAAAATCCACACACCTGCTGTCCTTGCTCGAGCCTGATTCACTGCTGGTAAGCAACGAGGTCATATCCTCCCGTGCAACAATACTCAAGGAGAATCTTGAAATATGGGGCACGGCAAATGCTGTTGTCACTTCCTCCGATTCTGAAGTTTTTGCGGCACAGCTGCCTGAATTCTTTGATATTGTGCTTGTTGACGCACCTTGCTCCGGCGAGGGTATGTTCCGCAAGATGGACAGCGCTTCAGGCAATGCGGCCACTGAAAACTGGTCCCTGGACAATGTGAAACTGTGTGCGGCACGTCAGCAGCGCATTCTCTCCAGCGCAGTGAAGTGCCTCAAACCAGGAGGATGGCTCATTTATTCCACCTGCACATACAATCATTTCGAGAACGATGACCAGCTGGCTTTTCTCAAGTCCGGGTTCGGATTTGAAGTACAGCCTATTTCCCTGTTTGATAGATATTTTTCTTCTTTGAATGGCATTGCAGCATCAAATTCAATAGAAAACAATACGTTCACGAACATAAACCATTCCTGTGATTCAGCCCCCGCAATAAACTCTCTCTGTGCGAATACAAGTATTCCTGTGCTCGTGAAAACCACTAACGGAGGCTATCAGTTCATACCGGGCCTGGTGCGAGGTGAAGGCCAGTTCTGCGCTCTTCTTCACCTGCCGCAGTCCCCGCTTGCTTCGCAACTTTCCCCACTTGGCGATAGTTCCACAACTTGTTCGTCTGGTTCATCCGGTTCCGCCGGTACGGAACTTCCTGGGACTCAAGTAGTGGGAAATAACGCTTGTTCTGAAAATAATTCGTTGTATATGCCGCATTGCGGCGAAGTTCGCAGCCCTGAAGACTTCCGTTATGGTATTCCAGCGAATCAGGTAGTCAGAAACAAACATGGCAGGCGTGTTGATGGCAACAGGAGATTGAACAAGCGTGGAGGAGCAGATTCAAAGTCTCAGAAAAATTCGGACCGCATCAAGGTACCTGAAGCAATGTCTTCACTGATTGATGTCCTGAACAAATCCTGCGAAGATGTGATTGTCCGTCAGCAGGGTGAACTGTTCAAGATTCTGCCGGCTAATCTTGCCATTGACATTGATTGCATATCAAGCGCCGTAAGAGTGCTCGGCTCCGGAGTGGCATTAGGCACGATCAAGGGCAAGGATTTCATACCTGATGCACAGCTCGCCACATCCAATCTCATTGGTTCGGACTTTGCATTCCATAACAGTGTCAGTGCACCAACGGATTCACAAACTTCAGAAAAGGGATTTGAAACTTTTGCAATGAATTCCAGTGCATTCAAGATGGTTGAAGTTGACCGCGAAACTGCGCTTAAATTTCTGGCAAAGCAGCTTAATGCTCTGGAAGATGCTCCGCTGGGAATACTCCTGATTTGCTATCGTGGTAAAGGACTGGGATTCTTGAAGAACATAGGCAGGCGCGTGAATAATCTTCTGCCGAATTCGCGGCGCATACTCAATCTGTAATTTTTCATTTTTTCTCCGTTTCCGAGCAGGTTTGTCCCCAGAACCTGCTCGTTCTGCTGTTCTACTTCGTTTCCAAGCAGGTTTGTCCACACCAGCGTTATGGAGATCGTGTTTCCCCGGTAGGACACTGAAATTATCGGAGCATGAACAGCACTTTATTTCACAGGTGGCTTATTATGATTGCAATATTACTTTTTTGTGGCAATTGGTATGAAAATTGCTAAATTTGCAGTGCAATGAGAAAAATGTTCAGCCATATTGCCATGCTCGCTCTGGCGTTGTGCTATGTCCTTTCCACTATGGGATATGGCGTTCATCATTGTGACCACGACGGTACCAGCAATGTCGTTCTTTGCTATGGCGAGTCTCCTTGTGAACATTGCCACGAACATGAACAAGCTTGTGGTAAAGGTCATGCGATTTGTGATATGGACCATGACGCTTCAGGTCATTGCCAATGCAATGCATGCAAATCAGGTGCAAGCGTTTCACATGATTCTGCAAAAAGCGGGTCCGCTCAAGAAGGGAGCTGTAAGTGTTCAAGCGGGCTGTTAGCTGAGCCAGCCAAGTGCGTATGCAGTGAGTGCGAGTATCATCACAGCAGCAAGTGCTGCCATACAAGAATATTCAGAATTTCAAGTGAACAGGTTCTGCAGGATGGTTCCCAGTGTCCTGCGGCAGGTGTTTATATGCTGGTGTATTTGCCGGAACTCTCTTTCTTGAACAATTCTTGCTTCAACGTTGATTTTGTGCGTGAGCGGATTCCTGCTCCGCCTCTTATTACGGGCAATTCTATAAATGTAATAAATTCACAATTCCGTATTTAGCCGGTCCGGCCGTAAAAATGCTGTTTTTTCGGACAAGTTCAGGATTCCGGCCGCGAAATCCGTCTTTTTTCGGCGGAATGCGCCAAAAAACAGCGAACAGCCGCGAAATCCGTCTTTTTTCGGACGAGTTTGGCATTTCGGCCGAAAATTTGCCTTTTTTTCGGCCGCAAGTTCATGCAAAGGTTTGTATTGTGCACATTTGATGGCTGAGATTGGCAAAACGGTCACATTTTCTGGAAAAATGTGACCAAACGGTGATGAACCATCGCCGGTGAAAAATGAAAATGAATAATGAAATGAAAAAGGTTCTGTTGATAATGATAATGGTCTGGGGCTCCGTTGCGGGCCTGTTCGCACAGAGCGGGATCTTGAGAGGGCGGGTGAATACCGTTTCTCAGGGAGAAAAGAGCCCTGCGGCCTACGCTTCCATTATTGTGCTGGAAACCAATAAGTTCTATGAGTGCAATGATAAAGGTGAGTTCAGAATCGAGAAGCTGCCTGCAGGCAATGCTACGCTGGTGGCATCGTATGTGGGCTTTGCAAGTGATACATTGTGCCTTAGTGTTGCATCTGACGGTCAGGTCAGCAAAGCAAATGACGGCAGTGCCGCTTCTGTGAGTACTGATGGAGGAACTGCTTTATGCGAGTTCAATCTTTTGAGCAACACCGAGCTTGAGGCACTGGTTGTGACCGGAAGACAGGGCGGCAACTATCTGTCAAAGAGCGCAAATATGAAGACCGAGGTGATATCGGCCGCAGGATTGTGCAAGATGGCCTGCTGCTCGCTTGCCGAGAGTTTTGAGAATTCGGCAAGTGTAAGTGTCGGCTTCTCGGATGCAATCACAGGCGCCCGTCAGATAAGGCTGCTCGGCCTTTCAGGCGCCTATACACAGATGCTGGATGAGAACAGGCCTGTGATGCGCGGACTTGCTGCTCCGTTCGGTCTTGACTATATTCCCGGTCAGTGGCTGGAAAGCATCCAGATTGCCAAGGGACCGAGTTCGGTAATCAACGGTCTGGAGGCTGTTACGGGCCAGATAAACATGGAGCACAGGAAGCCTACTGCGGAGAATCCGCTGTTCGTGAATCTGTTCTTCAACAACAATGTGAGGGCCGAAGCCAATGTGGCATCAAGCCTTCAGTTGAACGATAAGTGGTACACTGTAATAATGGCCCACGTGTCAAAGGATATGAAGAAGCACGATATGAATGACGACGGCTTCCGTGATGACCCTCTTAAAACGCAGTTCAATTTTGACAACAGATGGCTGTACCAGGCTTCGGAAGGCGGTCCGCAGATTAGATTCGGTCTGAAAGCCGTGAGCGACAAGCGAATAGGAGGTCAGATGGATTACAAGGAGGGTATGAATGATGATTATGACAGCTTCGTGGCGGTTCCGCAGAGCAGAGCCTGGGGCTCCGAAATCAGGAACAAGGGCATTGACGGCTATCTGAAAATAGGCGTGCCTATTGCTGCGGAAGGTGAAACCAATATTGCAATGGTGGCGGATGTTTCATATTACGATATGAAGTCAAGTTTCGGCAACAAGCGCTACAACGGCCATCAGACAATGGGCTTCGTGAACATAATTTCCCAGAACAGGCTGGCTCCATGCCACAAGTTGAGCGCAGGACTCACCGGTCAGTTCGACAAAATATACGAGAATCTTTATGAATCGCATCAGGCACCACTGCAGGACCTTGGCTTCCTTGGCAAACGCGACAATGTGTACGGAGTTTTCTCTGAATACACTTACGATAGCAAAAATGAGAAACTTTCCGTTATTGCAGGCCTCAGGGCCGATTATCATACACTTACAAGCCAGTGGTACCTTGCGCCAAGGGTGACTTTGAAATACTCGCTTACCGACAAACTGATTTTCAGGGCGAACGGCGGACGCGGACTCAGAAGCGCCAACGTGATTGCGGACAATCTTGGAATGCTATCGTCAGGTAGAGAGATATATCTTGAGGAGAAGCCTCAGATGGAGGATGCCTGGACTTTCGGGGCTAATGTGAGCCAGTATTTCAAGCTGGGATACGGTGAGGATTCATACATAAGCTTCGATTACTTCAGGACCAATTTCAAGGAGCAGCTGGTTGTTGACTGGGACAAGAATCTGTCAAGGGTATCGCTGTACAATTGCAAGGGAAAATCATTCACTGATACCTATCAGGTGGATCTGAGTCTTGAACCGATAGAGGGACTTACAACAATGCTCACTTTCAGATACACAAATGCAAAAGTGAAAATGGACGGGCAGGGACTGGTTGACCGTCCTCTGATGAGCAAATACAAGGGCGTGTTCAACGTTCAGTACGCTACGAATCTGCAGAAATGGATCTTTGATTTCACGGCTCAGCTGAACGGTCCTTCGGCCAAGCCTCAATTCATCGGCGGTGGTGAGAGCAATCCGTACGGGTTGTTCTACTTCCAGATTACCAAGAAATTCCGCGGACTGGATCTGTACGGAGGAGTGGAGAACATTGGCAACTACACCCAGAGCAATCCTATAATTGATGCGCAGAATCCTTTCTCCAAGGATTTCAATGCGGCAATGATCTGGGCGCCGCTGATGGGACGTATGTTCTATGTGGGTATGAGACTCACACTTTGGAAATAAATGCATGTACAAACAAATCAATAAAATACAAAAATCATGAAAGCATTAAGAATTTTATCTATGATTCTTGTTACCGTGCTTTGCTTTGCAATAAGCGCAGGCGCACAGGACAAGAAGGGCGGCAAAGCCGTAGCAGAAGTCACTTTTACAGCAAACATTCATTGCAATAACTGCAAGAAGAAATGTGATGCAAACCTCGGTTTCATCAAAGGTGTGAAGAAGTTCAAGGTCAGTGTTCAGGACAAGACGGTATGGTTCCAGTACGATCCCAAGAAGGTAAGCGAGCAGCAGCTTGCAAACGAACTGGCCAAGCTCGGTTTCCCTGCAACAAAGAAAGAGGAAGCTGCCAAATAGTTGCATGTGATTCAGTACTTGAATACGCTCCGGTTATCTCCGGGGCGTTTTTTTTTCGTTCCAATTCTTTTTTTTGTAAATTTGAAAGTTTAATATGAATAACTGAACCCGTTTATGAAAGCTTTCTTTAAATTTCTATTAGCTTCATTCATAGGTGCTTTGCTCGCATTGGGAGTGTTCTGCATTGTGTCTGTGATTTATTTCGTTGCCATGATAGCCATTTCGGCATCATCTTCGAAGAGCGAAAACGTATTGCCTGAATCATTTGTGCTTAAGGTGGACCTGGCTTCGCCTGTAGCTGAGAGAAGCGTTGAGGACCCTTTCAGCGGTCTGCAGAGCAATCTCGGAGTGTTCCAGCTGTCAATGGGCGGCAATTCTCTTGGAATCAAGGAAGCTGTTGATGCAATAAATGCGGCTTCAGAAGATCCGGCGGTGAAGCTGATTTATCTGAAAGCCAACGATGCAATGTGCTCTATGCCTAATATGGAAGCTCTCAGAAGAGCTCTGGAAAATTTCAGGCTGAGCGGCAAACCTGTAATTGCATATGCTGACAACTATTCACAGAGTTCGTATTTCATAGCCAGTGTTGCAGACAGGATATATGTGAACAACCAGTGTTTCTTCCCTATGACAGGACTTGGAACCAGCATGCTTTTCTTCAAGGACCTTCTGGACAAACTCGGGCTCAACGTTGAATGCATAAGACACGGAAAATTCAAGGCTGCGGCTGAGCAGTTCATTGAGAATCATATTTCAGAAGCAAACAAGCTTCAGAACGAGCGTATGCTCACATCAATATGGGAAAGCTGGTCTGAGGATATATGCAGGAGCAGGGAGTTGAGCAGGGAACAGCTGGACAGCCTTGTGAATGCACTCGCAATATCGGACGCTTCTTCAATGGTTGAGAACCATCTGGCCGATTCATCAGTTACAAAGATAGAGATAGGACAGATAGTTGCAGACCTCTTTGGCGTTGAGAAGGAGAAGGATGTGAAGATGGTCAGCCTTGACAGTTACGCAAGTCAGAAATCAGCAGGCAAGTCCAAGGCAAAGGACAAGCTTGCAATAATTTATGCCGAGGGCGAGATTGTAATGGAAGGCGAAGGAATGGCCGCACAGGAACTTTGCCCTGTAATCAGGAAGGTTGCAGCGGATTCTTCAATCAAGGCGGTTGTTCTCAGAGTTAATTCTCCTGGCGGAGACGCCCAGGCCGCTGAGCAGATAAGGGTTGAACTTCAGGAATTGAGAAAGAACAAGCCTGTTGTAAGCAGTTTCGGCGAGTATGCAGCCAGCGGCGGTTACTGGATTTCAGCTCAGTCCGACAAGATCATTACCGAGCGTACAACAATCACGGGCTCAATAGGCGTATTCAGCCTTTTGTTCAACTATGGCAATGCACTCAAGAAAACTCTTGATATCAATACCGAGAACATTGGAACACATCAGCATTCTACATTCATGTCAATGTCGGAGCCGCTTGACAAAACCGAGCGCGCTTATATGCAGAAGATGGTTGAGGATGTTTACTCCCAGTTCATTTCAATTGTTGCAGACGGAAGGAACATGAGTCTTGGAATGGTTGACTCTCTTGGTCAGGGCCGTGTATGGACTGGAGCAGATGCTGTGGTATGCTCACTGGCAGACAGGATAGGAGGCATTGATGATGCCATTGAGGAAGCCGCACGGATTGCAGGCCTGGCTGAATACAAGGTGGTTGAATATCCAAAAGTCAAGTCTTCATTCGAGACATTGATGGAGTCTCTTTCAAACGGTGGTAAGTCCGCATTGCTTCCTGAGCAGTTCAAGGGCATTGAGAGGGCTTACAGTTCATTGAACAAGTTCGAGGGCAGCAAGGCATACGCCCGTATTCCTTACATTTACGAAATAACTTATTAAAGCATAGACTATGAAACGATTTTATTTGTTCCTTCTGGCAGCTGTGATAAGCTTCGGCGCGCAGGCAGGAGAGTGGGTGAGGGTCAACCAGATCGGATACCTCCCGAATGATATCAAGGTGGCGGTGTATTTGAACAGCGAGGATGTTGCAAGCGCAAACGCTCAGGAGAATATGTTCCAGCTTGTTGATGCAGTAACTGGAAAAACCGTGTTCAGCGCTCCCGTGGAATATGCAAAGAACCCAGGCAAATGGGCGTTGAAGACAGGCGCCCGCCTGAATTTCAGTGAGTACAATATCCCTGGTGGTTACTATGTGCAGTTCCGTGGCGCAAAGTCTCCGGTCTTCAGAATAGGCACGGATGTTTATGACGGACTGTCCGATTTCCTTCTCACATATATGAGGCAGCAGCGTTGCGGCTACAACCCTTACAATGATGCTGAATGCCACACTCACGATGGTTTCATTGTTGACCATCCTACACGCAGCGGCGAGCACATTGACGTAACCGGCGGCTGGCACGATGCGGCTGACTATCTGCAGTACCAGACAACCAGTGCTACAGCCTGCTACCATATGCTTTTCGCTTACATGCAGCAGAAGGACAAATCCGTTTTCAAGGATGAGTACGACGCAAGGGGAAAGAAAGGCTCGAACGGTATTCCTGATATCCTTGACGAGGCCAGATGGGGCCTTGACTGGCTTGTGAAGATGAATCCTGAATACGGTGTGATGTTCGCTCAGATTGCCGACGACCGTGACCATGCAGGTTTCCGTTTTCCTCAGGACGATGAGGTTGATTATGGCTGGGGCCCCGGTCAGGGACGTCCTGTATATTTTGTAACAGGCAAGCCTCAGGGACTTGGCAAGTATATCAACCGTACAACCGGTGTTGCGTCAGTTGCAGGAAAGTTCTCATCAACATTCGCTCTTGGTGCAGCAGCTTTCAAGGACATTGATCCTAAATTCGCCGCAATGCTCACCGCAAAGGCTCAGGAGGCATACGACTTTGCACTCACAAAGCCAGGCAATACCCAGACAGCTTGCCTTGTATCACCTTATTTCTATGAGGAAGATACCTATACCGATGATGTGGAGCTTGCCGCAGCCACTTTCTACAATTATACACTTGGCGATGGCAAACAAATGCTCAACAGCACCACCAACAATGCCAAGTGGCTCAAGGATGCAGATTACTGGGGAGAACTGGAGCCTGTTTCACCTTGGATGGAGCTCGGACGCGGAAGGCATTATCAGTTCTATCCTTTCATCAACCTGGGGCACTATTACCTTGCGAATTCAAGCGATGCAAAGGTGGCTGCAAAATATCAGGAATTCATGAGAATGGGTCTTGAGGACCTGCTCAACAGGGGTGAGGGCGATCCTTTCCTCAACGGTATTCCATATATATGGTGTTCGAACAACCTTACATCCGCAGCCATAACCCACGCAAGACTTTATGCCCAGAGCACAGGCAGCAGGGAATTCCTGGAAATGGAAGCTGCGCTGCGTGACTGGCTTCTGGGCTGTAACCCTTGGGGTACAACAATGATAAGCGGTTATCCTTTCGGCGGTTCCGACGTTCCTGTTGAGCCTCATTCATCATATACCGCAAACCTTGGCGTGATACCTTACGGCGGTCTTCTTGACGGACCTGTTTACAGAACGGTGTTCGAGGAGAGAGCCGGAAACTCATTGCGCAATCCTGATGCATTCAAGGAACTGAACCAGGGTATTGCTGTCTATCACGATGACCTTGGCGATTATGCAAGCAACGAGCCTACAATGGACGGTACAGCAGGCCTTACCTATTATTTTGCCACAAAGGAGAATCAGGGACTTGAGCAGGCCGCTGCGCTCAAGCAGGCTTCAGTTGTAAAGGATGCCTACGGCGCAGTCATAAGAATTGCTCCTGAAACAAGGAACATATATCTCGTGTTCACCGCAGATGTCAATTTCAACGGTGGTGAAGCCATAGTCAAGGAACTTAAGAAGAACAATATAAAGGGCTCGTTCTTCTTCACAGGCAACGGTCTGAGAGCGGAAGCCAACAAGGAGATAATCAGAAAGATAATTGAGGAGGGCCATTATGTAGGCGGTCATTCAGATTCCCACATGCTCATTGCAAACTGGGGCAAGAGAGATTCACTGATAGTTACATATGACCAGATAACAGAGGATCTCAAGAAGAATGCCGAGGCTCTTGCAGAGTATGGCGTTTCTCCTGAGGATTCACGCTGGTTCCTCCCTCCATACGAATACTACAACAAGGAAAGCGTATTTCTCACCAACTCAATGGGTTACAGGATGGTGAACTATACTCCTGGAATTGCAACACCGGCAGATTACACAACACCTGATATGCCTAACTACAAGGATTCGCAGACTCTTATCAATGCTCTCTATAATTTCGAGAAGGTTGAGGGTCTCAATGGCGCAATCGTGCTCATACATCCGGGCATAGACGAGAGCCGTACAGACCGTCTGTACAACCGTCTTGGTGAAATCATTAAATATTTCAAGAGCAGAGGCTACAAATTCGCCTCTCTCAAAGACGTGAAATAGTTCAGAATAAGAAATAATAATTTCTGGAAACCGAATCCATGCGACTTAATGAGTTTGCATGGATTTGCTGTTAAAAAACTTTCTAATTTGGAAATATATTTCAATACTTTTGCTATATTTACATCATTAAATTCAAAATTATGGAAGTAAAAAGATTGAATCGACTAAAGGTTGTAATGGCTGAGAAGGATTTATCCAATACTTGGTTGTCTGAAAAGCTAGGGGTCAGCCAGGCGACCGTTTCCAAATGGATGACCAATTTCTCCCAGCCAAATCTTGAATCGCTCATCAAAATATCAAAAGTTCTCAATGTAGATGTTAACGAGTTGATTCGCCCGGATGAAGTTCAAATTGGTGAGGAGGTATAAATGGCAATGGGACAAGATACATATAACATAGGCTTTACCGCCGGTGCTGCAATGCTGAATGAAATGAAAGCTGTAGCAGGGGCGCTTATGGAATGTGGTGGTGACTGGGAGAAGACCAAAGATAAGACCTTCAAGGAGAACTTGATGGAAAAGGATAAAAAGTCTTCCAATGTCCGCTACTTCGCCCTTATGAAACAGCGTCTTGAGGTCCTGAATGACGAGCAGCTTTCAATGCTTGTAGATGGAACGGCCGTAGTCCGTCGCCTTATTGTTTTGTTGGCAATATGCAAGGCACATTCCTTTATATATGATTTCATATCGGAAAACATCAGGGAGTGTTTCTTCAATCAGTACGAAAAGGTTACTCAGGCAAACTTCAATGAGTTCTTCAACGAAAAGAAGTACATTCATCCAGAACTTGAAGCCGTGACTGACCAAACTGTAGCCAAAATGCGACAGGTTGTGTTCCGCATTCTTGAACAGTTGGAAATCATAGAGTCTGTTGACACAGGATTGTTGCAACGTCCTTACCTTCCTGAGAAGGTTGAATGCGCCATCGTAAAGGATGATCCAAAACTTCTTGCAGCCTTCCTATATTCAAATAACGAAATCAGTAATGCCATAAGCTTATATGAATAATACTTCGATATACTCAGCACAGGCCTATCGTGATATGGACTCTCTTTTTGAAGAGGTGTTCCGAAAACTCATTTCCCCAGACTTTGGCAAGAATCTGGGTGGTGAACTTCCGTTGTTCATCCAGCCAATACCAAACCAAGGTCAAACCGAGTTGAATAGTCAGACTCAGCGATTGGTCAGCCGGCTTTCAAAGAAAGGAAAAACGGCCATGACCATTGATCTGTATGATCTCTGTATCAAGCTGCTTGAAGGTGAGGGCGTGCTTCAGACCATTCTTGAAGACGAGACAAATCTGGAGCAGGAGGACATAGTATCAACCATAGACAGCATTCTGGATATCAAGTCTGTTATCATTCCCCACATCAGCGAAATGATAAACGGGCAGAATCCTGATTTCGTATTCATCACAGGCGTGGGCAGAGTCTATCCGTTCATCCGTTCTCATGGCATTCTGAACAACCTTGATGAACTTGCCAAGCAGAACAATCTCATATTGTTCTTCCCAGGCGAATACAACAACCTTCAACTTTCGCTCTTTGGAACAATCTCGGATGAGAACTATTACAGAGGTCATAATCTCGATGAAATAAAAGTAACTATCGATCAAATCTGAACACAATGATACAGGAACAGATTTACAAAAAAGATATTAACCGTACGATTGACGGCGTTATCAAGGCTGACAGTACCGCAAAACTGGCGGAGGAAATCACCGAGTATGTAATCACAGCCGAGCAGATTCGTCTGCTTCCCCGTCTGTTTGAGAATTTGGTGCCTGGCTCAAAGGCAAATTGTGTCTGGATTTCAGGTGACTTCGGTTCGGGTAAGTCACACTTGCTGAAGATACTCTCATACGTTCTTGAAAACAAACTAGTCATTGAAGGCCACCCTTGTGCTGATATTTTTGCAGAAAAGGCGAATGATGACTTCGAGCTGAAGGAGCAGATACAGAAGGCTTGCAAGGTTTCTACTGAAAGTGTACTCTTCAACATACAGGAACTTCATGATGGTCTTGGCAAGAATGTCAATGACCCTGTACTCACCATCTTCCTGAAGGTGTTCAACAAGAAGTTCGGTTACGACGACAAGAAGCCGGAGATTGCAGAGATTGAACGTTACTACGATAACAGGGGACAATACGAACTGCTCAAGTCTGAATACCAGAAACGTCATGGAGAGTCATGGGAGGATGCCCGCAAATCCATTCTTCTCAAACTACAGAAACTGGCAGAGGTTGTCGCTGACATCGAAGGTATTGATAAGGCTACAGCCGAGAAGAACCTTCGTGCTCAGATCAGCGGCTTCAAGATGGATATAGACGGTTTCGTTACCATCATCAAGGAGCACCTTGCCAAGCAACCTGCCGGAAGTCGCTTCATCTTCTTTGTCGATGAGGTCGGCCAGTTCATCGGCAAGGATGTGCATCGTATGCTCTCACTCCAGACCATTGCAGAAGGCTTGACCGACAAGACTGATGGTCGTGCGTTCATAGTAGTGACTTCTCAGATGGATATGGAGTCAACTCTTGGTGACCTCAATACTCAGCAGTCAAATGACTTCTCCCGTATTCAGGGACGTTTCACCACTCGTATCTTCCTGACCAGTGCCAATGCCGACGAGGTTATCCAGCGTCGTCTGCTTGAAAAGAAGGATGATGCCAACAAGCAGCTTTGCCTTGAATACGAAAAGCAGAAGAATATTATCCGCTCATTGTTCAACTTTGGCGATCAGAGCCAGTTCCGTAATAACTACAAGAGCGATGCGCAGTATGCCATCTGCTTCCCATTCGTGGATTATCAGTTCAATCTTCTCCAGGCATCTATCATTGAACTGAGCAAGAACAATGCATTCAGCGGTAAGCAGCAGTCTGTCGGTGAGCGAAGTATGCTTACCATCACGCAGGATGTAGCCAAACTTTACAAAGACAAGGATTTGAACCAGATTGTTCAGTTCTGCGACATGTACGAAGGTTTGCGTGGTGTTCTCCAGACAAAGATTTCCAACGACATTCTACAGGCAGAGCGTACCCTCAATGATGAACTGGCATTGAAGGTACTCAAAACCCTCTTCCTTGTGAAGTACGTCAAGGGATTCCCTTCATCATTAGATAATATCACTCGCGTGATGCTCCCTACGCTTGATACCGACTTCCCTGCATTCCGTAGCGATATTCAGGAGGCTCTCAACAAGTTGGTGCGCCAGTCGTACATCGAGAAGGGGGCGAATGACGAGTACCACTATCAGACCAATGAGGAAAAGGACATCGAGACCGAAATCAAGAATGAGGAACTTCGCCCGGAAGCAACCAATGAGGAGCTGAAGAAGATCTTCCGCGACGAAATCTTCTCAGAGCCAAAGATTAAGCTCTCCAACTCCAAGATATTCCCATACGGTCGTATGGTTGATGAAGTACAGGATGGACGTGATGCAGAAATGTTCATTCACTTTATTACTCCACTCAACAACCTCTCTGAGGCTGACCGTAACAACATGAACATGTATTCAATGCGTCATCCAGAGCAGCTGATTGTTGTACTTGGCGAAGACAAGTACCTAAGTGACGATATGGTCATGTT
>NZ_JBAELF010000079.1:0-18359 GCF_056211015.1 Candidatus Egerieousia sp. | reverse complement strand
TCTTCCCGCGGTCATAGTCGATGTCGCCCAGTTCGAGGTTCAGCACCTCGCTCTTGCGCATCCCGGTGTCATACAGAAGACCGAGAAGAGCCTTCTCCCGAAGATCCTTGCAGGACTTCAGCAATGCGCGCACCTCTCTCTGGGACAGGACGACAGGCAGAGACTTGCTTTTCGGGATGGGGGGATTTGCGGACAACGGGCATTCCAGATCGAACACCTTGAAGTACTTGCGCACGCTGTATACCGCATGCTTCATGTGCGAACCGGAGACGGTCTTTTTCAGCAGTGCGTTGTAGTAGTCCGTGTATCCGGACTCGGAGATTCCCTCCGGCAGACGGCCAAAGTGATTGCACAAAAGCGACAGATGATGGCTGTAATTGAAGATTGTGTGTGAACTTGCCGACTCATTTTCGAGTCTTTTCGAAAAAAAATCGTACCTTGCGGCGAAGAACGGAACATCCTGGATGGCCCGCTCAATAGAGCTTAATTGCTTCATACACTGGTTGATTAATAGATAATTTGTCGATTAAATTAATCAAAACCAGTGTATTTCTTATATCATTACATTGGAGGACTCGGCAGCAATCGCTGCGGCTCCCCGGCAGGGGTTAGTACAACCCATCTTACAAATTCTATTTGTCTGAATACAATCCTGTGCGGTTGAGAATATGGTCAAGGTTCGCCAATCTGTAAATGAGAATTGCATTCACGATTGCGCTGTGCTCCATATACTCAGGAATACATTTATTGTAATTATCCCGCTCCGAATGCCAGATTTCACCGTAACTGAAGTTATAGCCCTTTACATCAGAGAGATTTATACTTACCGTTGGAACACCGTTCATAGCAAAATATGCATGATCGGAACCGCCTCCTCTGGTAGGGCGAGGTCCAGGTTTCCTTTCATTCTTAATCACTTCAAAAGGGAAATCAGGATTTATATCGTTTATACCTTCTGCAGCTGCTACAAAATCGTCATACATTGCAGGTATCACAGTAACGGAAGAGGCAACCTGAGGTCCGCCATCGCGGTTGAAATAATTGGATACTTTCTCCATATCCACAGTGTTGTTCTGCACAAAGTACTTGGAGCCGAGCAGTCCGAATTCCTCCGCTGTCCATATTGCAAACATTATGCTTCTCTTAGATTTTGCACCTGCAAGGGCAAGCAGACGGGCGGATTCAAGATTCACGCTCACTCCCTGACCATCGTCAATGGCTCCGCAGGAAGCATCGTATGAATCAAGATGTCCGCCGGAAATCACGTATTCATCCGGATATTCACTGCCTTTCATTACTGCAATCACGTTGCTGAAAGGTACAGGCCCCTCAATGAAGTGATTCCTTATATCGAATTCAAGAAGGAAATCCTCCCTGCGTGAGGCTTTTTCATAGATGATATCATACTGTTTGGAATCCAATTTAATATCGCAGACTGTTGGAAGGCTGTCAATAGTGAAATCATTGCAGTTAGCTCTGTTGTACAGCACAGTGATAGGCACTTTTGCCGATTGAATGAATCCCAGAGCACCGGCTTCAACCATTTCCTTGTAAAGCAGCGCAGGAGTCTGGTCCTCCTTGAGCAACTCTTTCTTCTTATCCTTGTGTTTTTCGTTCCAGGCCCATATTTCACGGTTGACTTTCCTTATGGAATCGTTCTTCTGAAGGATAGCGTTGCGCTTTTCATTGGCCTTTGCGCTGCCATCAAGAGCGAATCCGTTTGACTTCCCTCCTATCAGCACCCAAGCACCGGCGATAGTCTTTTTCATCCTCTGGAACTCTTCGCGCGTTCTTGGCTCTATCACAACATGACCCTTCTGAGGACCTTTGGTACCGGCGGTATATGAAGGAGTGCCAAAGTGCAGAACCATTCCATCTTCAGACAGCATGCGGCCGGACCAAGGACCGCGGTTGAAGCCTACAGGCATAGTACCAACCTGCTGTAGCGTAACTTCATAGCCCCATTTCTCCAATTGCTTCTTCACCCACTGTTCAGCACGCAGCAAAGCATCGGAACCTACTATTCGCCCGCCAATCCTGTTGGCAAGCATGTCTTCGTGAACCATGACCTTGTTGTCGGCTTTTCCAGCCTCGATTATTTTGGAAACGACTGCATCGTTTTCCTGGGCAACGGCCCCGAACGGAATGAAAGTCATTACCGAGAATGCTGCGGCAATGGCAAGGATTGAACGTTTCATATAGTTTTGTAATGAGTTTCGGAATGTAATTTTAACAATAATTAACTACTTTTGCAAAGTAGCAAATTAAATACTTGCGAAACTTGAGTAAGATATGAGAAAGATTGGTATTATCTGCGCAATGCAGAAGGAACTGGACAGACTGGTAAAGGAATTCCCTGAAGGAGGCAATATCAAATGCGTTCTTTCCGGCATAGGCAAGGTGAATGCAGCAGTGGCTACAGAAAGGCTGATAAGCGATTTCAAACCGGACTGCATACTTTCTATAGGTGTGGCAGGAACTTTTGTTGAAGGCCTCAATGAAGGAGAAACCGTTATAGTTTCACGCACAGCCTACCACGATGTATGGTGCGGCAGCAAATTCCCTTTCGGACAGATGATGGGACTGCCACAATATTTCGAGAGCGATCCCCAGCTGCTTGAATGCGCAAAGGCGAATATTGAAAATGCACGCACTGGTCTGCTCTGCACAGGTGACCAGTTCTATATCAGCCAGGAAGAGGACGAGCGTCAGAAGAAGCTCTATCCAGATGCATTGGCAATAGATATGGAAGGTGCGGCAGTTGCTCAGGTATGCTATCTTCACAAAATGCCATTCCTTGCCCTGAAGATAATCAGCGACAACCACGTTGACGGCCATCAGATGGCCCATTATGAGGATTTCTGGAAAAATATGGCGGACAGGTCATTTACAGCCGTCCGCCAATTGTTGAATGCAATTATGTAGCAAATTTCTATTTAGCAAAGAAATCCGTAATCTCCTTCATAAGCTCCGCCTGTTGCTTGCAGCAAGGTATTGTCTCAAACGGGAATCCGAAAGCCACAACTTTGTAATCACCGCTGAATGCAGTGGCACAAGGCACATTGTTTGCATAACGGTAAATTATGCAGGCACCGTCTCCTACAGCATTGATTCCATCAGGTGACTCAACAGCATATATTCTGTCATTGAACTCCTGTGTGAAGTAATAGCTGCCCTTGAATCCGTAAGGGTTGCCGGCATATTTCAATGCACCGGTGATGGTAGCATAATCAGTGAGCCAGTTGTAATGCAGAACCTCCTCAGCGAATTTCTTGCCTTCATCGGTTACATTATAGCTGTCCCAAAGGTCTGTTGCAATGCTTGATCCGGAAACCATTATGTTTCCGCCTGCCTGAGCGTATGACCTTATCTTCTCTTGAAGAGCGTGCGGATAAGTTTCATATTTTACCGGAACCTTTCCATTACCCATCATTGTCTGCATCTGCTTGCCCAGGATGAAATCAACCATATAGTATGAGTTAAGGAAATTGCCGTTCTCTACAGCGCCAAGTGAACTTGATGCAAATGCGTAACCGTTTGCCATCAAGGCCTTTCCGTGCGCATAAACGAAATCGAAAGTATTACCTGCAATAACTTCATCCGCCTTGTCGTCGTAACAAGCTCCGAAGCCTGCGGAATCATCGTCAAACCAAGGAATGCTTCTTCTGTACTCGTACTGGCTACCAATGTAGGAAATATCATAAAGATAAGGAACGCCGAAATCCTTTCTGTCATAGAAGCCTGCAAAACTTGTATCTTTCTGGAAGAAATATGGTGCACTCAAACGTGTGAAACCATTTACCACAAGGGCAACTCTGTTCACATTTCCTGCAGCAGGAATTCCAACAGCGAGAACCTCAGAAGGGAAGCTCTTACCGCCTTCATTCAAAGCCTCAACCTTGAATGAGTAAATCTTGCCAGCTTCAAGACCCTTGACTTCATAAGAAGGAGAATCAACCACAACTCCGTTGTCAAATGCATTGTCATCTATCCTTGTATAAACAATATAACGCTTAGCAACTGCGGTAGGTTCAAGCTTGTCCTCGCTTGGAGCCCAGCTCAAACGGGCACCACCGTCAACGAGTTCGGCCCTGAAATCCTTTACAGGAAGCGGAGCAATCACGTACGGAGTCTGGTATCTGACACTCAGGAACTTGACCATTCCCTTATATATTGCACGACTCACTGTGAATCTGAACTCCGGATTCAGACCGTATTTCAAATCCGCAAAATTCTGGTGGCTCAGGAATTCGAGCAGCATTGCCGGAACTTCAGGTGTACGCGATTCTGAATATGACCTGTCCCACAGCCCTCTCCTGCTCCAGGATGGTTCATACAAAGCTCGTACGTCATTAACTATCTCAGTCTGAACGATATCTGCGTATTCACGGCCTAGCATCCTGTCCTCACCGTTTGCGTACTTGTCGGAATCGTTTGAGAAGCGCGTATAGATTGAAAGGGTACCTACTATTGAATCATCCTTGAATGTACCTGCATCTGTATGGAAAGCGAATGAAAGATCTACCGGCACCTTGTATCCTGGTGCCTTTGGATTTCTGTCGGAGCCGCCTACAAGGGCATTTATCCAGCGTCCGCGTGATGTATAGTCATCCTGATAATCGTTCACGTTATTTGTAGATGAATAGATTGAGTCCACAAAACCGCTCCACTGCAACCAATACCTGGAGCCCTCTGTGAATCTTGGCATACCGCTTGTTACAGGCTCCATTTCGTATGGAAGAACGGATGTTGAACTTCTGGCCATATTACCCATACCGCCACCGAACTTCACACCGTCCGCTGTCACAACAAGTTTGGAAGCATTCTTGCTTTCAGATTCATTGGAAAGATATACTCCTTGCGTATCCGATCCCTTATCAAACAGGAACTTGCCAAGGTATACCCACATACCGCCGGCCATCTTCTGATTGACCTTGAACTGCTTGCTGCCTCCCTTGAACTTAACGGTATACTCCGCAGCATCGGTGCTGTTAGGCAGGCTTGCGTATGATACATACACACCATATTCACCTGTCTTTGGAACCTTAGGAAGCCAGCATACTGTGCTTGCCTTCTGGTCGGAGCCTTTCCTTACCATTTTTGCACAGCGATAGTTACCCGCCTTGAACGGATTCTGACCGAACTCCCATACCTTCTGTGCATTGGCGAAACCTGGTTCAATACTGTTGTTCCAGGCATTGCTGCCTTCAGACTCCATATAAAGTCCTGTGTTCTCACATCCAGCATATGATGCGTTGTTATCAACAAGTATTTCAGTCTTCTGTATATCACGTTCGCGTGGAAGAAGCACTACCGCTCCGGCATTCTCGAGCATTGGAACCAGGAATGGCAGGACATAGCTCTGTGTGTAAAGGTCCTCGATGGTTTCAAGAAGCTTTGCCCGCTGCCACTCCCATCGCTGTAGCTTATTCTCAAAATAATAACCATGGCTCTGCCACATTCCAATGTGTCTTCCTGCCAGACCCTTGGTTATAGTATAAGGAAGGTTCTCCTCGCTGACAAGTGCAGGCTGAGCTGCATTTTTCCTCTTCTTAGGAGGATTGTATCTGCTCGGCTGGTTACCGTTTTCATCAAGGCTTGAGTAGTAACGGCTCTTCATCTGTTCTATCGGCTTGCCGTTTATCCACAACTCTATCTTCTTTCCGGGGAAGTATGGTCTTGCTATCTCATACATTCCCTTTATGGTTTCATCCCTGTAAGGATAATCATTCATCAGATCGGCGAAATGCACCTGGGTGACCTTCTTCACTTTCTTGATTTCCTTTACATAAACAGGCACTCTGATGGAAGCCAGAGGTGCAAGGTATGCCTTGATCTCCTCCGACATCTTGACCATGGCCGAATCCTTCATAGGTGAACCGCTGGTGTTCATCTCAATCAAAGGATTTCCTGCAGCCTGCGCAGCGAAATTGAATCCAACGAGAAGCGCTGCTGCAAGCACTGCACATCGTGCAGCCGAGACAATAAATTTCTTCATATTATTCTGTATAACTATTTACCTGGTGTATTATTTATGGTACGAGAAATACTTATCAAGGAATTCCTCGGTACATTCTGCGGAATCGCCGCCATGCTTCTGGTCGGCACAATATTTATAGGTGATCAGATTCCTGCTGGCCAGTTTCTCAACCTCTGCCGTGCAGTCATGCTCACTTGAAGTGTTGAAGAAGAATACAGGGATTTTGGTTTCCCTTGGCCTGCCGCAGGACTGAGCCATTGCCACTGCAAAGACCTCAGGATGTGTCTCAACGAAATCCCAGGTGCCTGTACCGCCATCGGAAGAACCGGCAAGGTAGATTCGTGAAGTATCTATCAGGCCTTTTTCAGCATAATCGTCTATGATATTCTTTATTTCATAGTAGCAGTCACGCCATGCGATAGGCTTAGGATCAACAGCCCTGTGGCATACAGGGAAAAGAGCAATGGCCTTGATGTCCTTTTTCTGAAGATAATTGAGAATGCTGTCATCCGCAGCAACACAGTCAAGATGGTTGAATGCGAACAAATCATGCTTTGCAACATCGTGAACGCCACCGTGCAACCACAGGAAGAGGATTGACTTGCCAGGCTTCTCCTGATGAATGTTCACCACCTTGCAAGGCAGATTGTACACGAATGTGCCGTTGGCCACAGTCTGAACATACATGGTATCATGTACGTATGAAATATTTGTGGCAGACTTGTTCGGGCTGCTTGAGACTGAAACGCCGATGCAGGAACTCAGGAAAGTCATGGCCACAAAGGCACATATACCATACTTTGCGATAGTTTTTAAATTCATATGATTATCCAATTTATTGATTATCAGTAACTGAAATTTTTCAATCTTCCACTTTCCACCATAAGCGGCACTGAAAGCGATTGAATAGGTAAAAATACGAAAAAATCCCTATTTTTGTAGAAACATTCGACAAAATCATAAAACTTGAATACAATGAAGAAATTCAACTTTGCAAACCTGCCTACCAGGATTGAGAAACTAGAAAGACTCTCAAAGGAAACAGGAGCCAACATTTACATCAAAAGGGATGACCAGACCGGAAGCGAATTCTCAGGAAACAAAATAAGGAAACTTGAATTCAGCGTAAAGGAAGCGCTGGAAAACGGATGCAACTTTCTTATCACATGCGGTGGCATACAGAGCAACCACTGCCGCGCCACCGTAGCAATTGCCACCAAGTTGGGCCTCAAGAGTGCCGTCCTGCTGAGAATCTCGGAGCAGCCACCTGTAAAGGGAAACTATTTCCTTGACAAGCTTATGGGTGCCGACGTAAGATTCTGTACACGCGAGGAATACAGCAACAGCAGAATGCAGATTATGGAAAAAATGGCAGCCGGTTATGCTGCACAGGGGTACAAGCCATACATCATTCCGGAGGGTGCATCAAACGAAGTAGGCACAATGGGTTATTTCACAGCAATGAAGGAAATTGCATTGCAGGAACAGGAGCTCGGAATAAAATTCGACACAGTTGTCTGCGCTACAGGAAGCGGTGGAACATATTCCGGCCTCTATCTTGGCAACGAACTCTTCTGCCTTGGCAAGAGAGTGCTCGGTTTCTGCGTATGCGACAACAATCAATATTTCACCGACATTGCAAAGAAACTTGCACCAGGAGCCATCAGATATTTCTCTGATGAAGAAAAGGCGCTTGCCGGGAAAGTGTTCGGAAACGAAGGCCCGAACCCTGAGCACATTGAGTTCTGTGACGGATATGTTGGTATCGGATACGCTCTCAGCCGCCCTGAAGAACTGGAATTCATCAAGAAGATTGCTCGTCTTGAAGGTCTTGTTCTTGACCCCGTATATACAGGAAAGGCAATGTACGGTGTATATAACGAACTCAAGGAAGGCGGAATACTTCACGATCACGTAGGAACAGACAAGAACATTCTCTTCATTCACACAGGAGGTCTGTACGGCTTATTCCCTGTAAGTGAGTCATTTGTGTGGTAAATACAGTTTCAGGGGCAGCAGGAGTGAATTTTCCGCAAAAAAAATATCCCAAAAAAGTGCAGAAAAATTTGCTATATGAAAAAAAAGCACTACTTTTGCAATCCCAAACGATGACTCGCTAGCTCAGTTGGTAGAGCACTTGACTCTTAATCAAGGGGTCGTGGGTTCGACCCCCACGCGGGTCACATAAAAAAGCTTCAAGGTCTCCTTGGAGCTTTTTCTGTTTTTCACGTCAATCTGAGTTGCCGTTCGGTGCGGGCTAAACTATTTTGCGGTAATGATATCGTTGATATCCGTAGTCTGATTCTTCTTTTGCTGTAAATTGTTGAGCTTGACTTCTGGCCTGCTGAATGTCTGGGAGGCAAGTTTGACGGAATCCATTCCGTACTTTGTGGTTATATCATCAAGAACACCCATAAGCTTTTCCGACTTATCCAAGTCTTTTGGTTCGCAGCTGAAAAGATCAAGCTGAATGGCATTGTCGTAGGAGATATCCGAGAGGACAACGCCTGCCCTCTTGTACTGGTATCCTGGCTGGTAGATTCTCTCAAGAACACGCACCGCCGCCTGAGTGATTTCCATTGTATCAAAGCTTGCCACAGGCAATTTTTCAGTATCGTAGTTGTTATACTGCTCAAGATCATACCTGTGCGGATTGGTACTGAGAAAAGCAGAAACACTCTGGCAAACAGAATGTTGGTCGCGCAATTTACGAGCGGCTGCAACTGCATATTCAGCAATGTATGAATGCAGTTTCTTCAAGTCGTCGGTCATGAAGGCAAAGGTCCGTGTATGGGCTATTGACTTCTGCTGCACCGGGTTTTCAATGTCAATCGAAGGGGTTCCGTGCAGTTCCTGCCAGGTCCTGACACCATTCACGTTGAGCAGCCTTCTGACTTCATACAGGTTACAATTGTAAAACTGCAGGGCCGTGGATATTCCACGTGCTTCAAGCCTTGGCGCTGTCCTTCTGCCTATACCCCAGACTTCCGCTATGGGAAATCCTTTCAAGGCTGTCTCTATCTTTTCCGGCGGCAGCACACATACGCCCTTGTATCCAGCATAATGTTTTGAATACCAGGTTGCCACCTTCGCAAGAGTGCACGACAACGACAGGCCGCAACTTACAGGAATACCGGTGCATTTCTCAATATGTGCCTTGATTTCAAGAGCTGTTTTCCTGAGTTCCTCAGGCTCATCCGTTGGCAGTTCACCAAAGAATTCGTCTACGGAATATTGCTTGAAATTCAGAACAAGATCCTGCTCCTTTACAACCTGCATCAGCCGTCTTGAAATGTCAACGTACTTGGGAAGGTTTGCCGGGAACACGGCAACCTTGTGAGCATTGAGTATGTCCTTGACCTTGAACACCGGATTTCCACGCTTAAGGCCCAATGCCTTGGCCTCCTTTGACAATGCCAGGATTATGCCTCCGCCGGCCTCATTGCAATTGGCTACAACAACAGGCTTGCCCACGAGATCCGGTCTGAACGAAATCTCGCAGGAAGCGAAGAACGAATTGCAGTCAATATGAAGTATCATTGATAACAGCTTAGAACTTCTTCTTCATCACCCACATGACTACGCCAAAAATGCGCAGTTCGACAGAATTGCAAACCTTGATAGGCTTGTAATTCGAGTTGCCCGGCATAAGGTAGATTTCTCCGTCCTTCTCAACAATGCGCTTGAGGGCGAACTCTCCCTTGTACATCACAACCGAAACATTGTTCCTGCTTGGATAAATGGAACGGTCCACAACAAGCAGGTCACCTTCATCAATGCCTTCCTCGGTCATGGAATCACCGATTACACGAACTATATATGAGGTGGCGGGATGTTTGACAAGTTCCTTGTTCAAGTCAATCGGCTGCGACATGTATGCATCATCCACCGGGCTTGGAAATCCGGCATGTACATCAACTTCCGCCACCGATATGCAAGGCTGCGTATCCAGGGCCAGAGGGTGGAATTCCAGTTGTATATTCTTGTTTCCCATTAGAAGAAAAGTTCAGGCTCCTTGCGGATATTTGCGTAGTTTCTTTCCAATATACCAAGATGTTCCAGATATCTCTCATCCTCAAACCTCTTGGCTCCTGCAGGACATCTTTTCACGCAGGCATTGCACTTTATGCATATTCCATTCACCAGAGCGGGATTGTTCGCATCAATGGAACCCATAGGGCACATGCGCACGCATTCGCCGCATCCCGAGCATTTTGAAGAGTCTGTCACAGGCTTGGCCTTCCTGATATCAAAAGGTTTTCCATTGTCATCCACAGCGCTGAAGAAACGGTAAGGCACGTTCCCCGGTATCTCCAGTTCCTTTCTTTTTCCACCGGCGATGGTTTCACAAATCCTTTCTCCGAACGCCTTTGCCACTGCCAGATCCTGAGCATCTGGTCTGCCTGCACCTAGAACATTTGAAAAGCAATGTTCCGCTGAAAAAGCCGCGGCGGCAACGCCGCAGTCAAAGCCTCCGGCTTTCATGAGGTCACGCAATTCAAGCAGTGCATCATCATAGTTTCTGTTGCCATAGACCACTACTGGTATGCCAACAGCACCGCCTCCCACAATCCTGCACAGGAAAGGTTTGATCAGATTGGGTACGCGTCCGATATAAACGGGTACACCGAATATTACAATATCATTTTCGTTGAAACTCAAAGGTTTGACTGCGCAAGTATCAGGCTGCTGCTCTCCCAGCAGGCCTGCGGCTGTACGCTGGGAAGGAGTTGTTATATCTTCTGTAACCATCGGCAGTGAAAGAGTGTTGGAAATGGATTCCGCAATGGCTTTCACAATGGTGGAAGTTGTCTGGGTTGCGCTGAAATATAATGCGTGGACTATTTTCATGGAATTATTGTTTATGAAAAGATGAGTTTGCAGATGAAAATCTGCTGGCCGTCTTCAGAGAGGCCTTCCACGAAGTGCTCGCTGTGCTCTTCCATTGTTCTGGTGCCAAGGAAAAGCTTCACGTCCTCTCCAAGGTGCGCTTCACGGTTGAAGTTAATAAGCAGTTCCTTCAGATTCCCGTTCACCGTATATTCCTGTGGAAGCACATCAAGAGCCCATTGAACGTACTTTGTGTTGTTTGCATGAATGTTATAGTCTACATCGGAATAGCATACAGGATGAGTTCCTGCGTGCTGCATTTCCAAGCCGGCAGGTATGGTTATTTTGGGGCAGACCTTTTCTATTGACTTTTCATCACATTGCGGCTCTGAAGGGATATAATCCTGAAGAATCTGACCGAACAGCATCTTTCGCTGTGTCTTTTCCATTATGAGCCAGGAACTTGTGGACGCAACAAGCACTTTCCCGTCATTATCGACCATCTGATAGTCCCTCAGATACTGTGCGCCCTGAAGACCACGGTGCCAGGTCTGGAATTCAACATTGTCATACCTGTGTGGAGTGTCAATGAAGCGCAACTGCATTCTTGCAAGCACCCACACGGCATTCAAAGGCTTGAGATCGGAATCGCCGAAATGCATGGAATCCGCTCCCTTGCCTGCGGCATTCTGAGCCAGTTCCATGAATGAAACAGCCCTGAGACGGTATTTTATGTCCGACATGTAACTCGGAACCTCAAAATTGAAAGTATATTTTTCCATTATCCAATCGAATGTTTATATCAGGCTTCCATTTCCAGGGCAGGAAGCAGGTATTCCCAGACTATATCAAGGTATGGCTGATAAAGCGATGAATCTGAAGTGAGTACTATCAGGGCATCCAGATCCGGGAGGACAATTATGTACTGCCCCTCAGAGCCATCGGCACGGACACCGTCATGTGTGCAGCACCACATGAAATAGCAGTAGCCCTGGGTCCAGTCTGCCCGCTTGTCAACAGGACGTTTGGTTGAAACCTGATATCCTGTCATTTCTTCAACCCATTCCCTGCTTATGAGCTGTCTGCCGTTCCACTGGCCATTATCAAGCAGCAGCTGGCCGACTTTTGCCATGTCTTCCGTCTTGATATACAGGCCCCAACCTCCGCAATTGATACCCTGAGGACTTTCCTCCCAAACCGGCTTTTCAATGTGAAGCGGCTCATAAAGTCTGCTGTTCAGATAGTCATTCATCTTTTCACCGGTGACTTTCTGGATCATGGCGCTTACCATATAGGTACCCAACGAATTGTATGCGAAATATGTTCCGGGTTCGTACTCTACATCAGCTGCGAGGAAGCCTGTAACCCAATCCCCGTCTCCTTCCCTTACGGCACTTGCCTCACGCGCCTGACCACAGGTCATTGTAAGAAGATCCCTTACAGTGATTGCCTTGAGATTCTCACTCAAAGTATCCGGCAATTGTTCGGGGAAAATATCAACGACCTTATCTTCAAGCCTGAGTTTGCCTTCTTCGATTGCCATACCGCAAGCAATGGCCGTGAAAGTCTTGCTTACTGAATGCATTACGTGCGGCTGGTCCTCGGAAGCTCCGTTCAGCCATCTTTGAGCAATCACCTTTCCGTGCTGAACGAGCATCACACTGTGAACAGTGATGTGATCCACAGAATCCCGTGCAGCATCACAAGCTGCCACGAAATCGTCTATCTGTTTCTCAATCACCGGATTCACATCCGCCCTTGGCAGATCAACGATTTCCGATTTGCAGGAAAACAATGTTGCCATCAGGCAAAGAGTTACCGCCATCAATACATTTTTCAAGAAAATCCTAACCATAATATCAAATGTATATAATCTTATATTGCAAAGATAACCAATAACAACAATTATGACTATATTTGCAGAAAGGTTTCCACAAAACGGTGAACCATAATTCTGGAAAGATGCTCGAGTGGCTGAAGAGGCACGCCTGGAAAGCGTGTGACCGGCAAAACCGGTTCAGGGGTTCGAATCCCCTTCTTTCCGCAAGATAAACAACAGAAATTCAATGAATCAGCCTCGCAAAGCGAGGCTGATTTTGTTAATGTCAGAGCCCGGGCAAGCTCGCTTGCCCAGGGCTCTGACATTAACAAAATAGCGGCGGCAGCCGCGTAATTCATTGGAACTCCGTTGTGACATCTTGCAAGGGCCCCTCCGGCGAGGAGCAAGGGATGTGGCATGCCACAGCATGGCAAATCCCCCCTTCTTGAAGTCTGATTCCGTGTCCGGAACTCTCTTTGCAACACCATCGGGGTGCAAAAAAGCCGTTTTCGCCCCCGGAACCAGCTATTTGCTATCTTCGGGGTGCAAAACACCTGATTCTGCGCCCCGAACATAAAAGATATCATTACCGCAAAATAATTGATGGACGGTGGTAGTGATTAGTAGCAATAATTTACAGCAAAAAGTACATTCGGATCATCAGGTATATATTTGGTGTTAACTGTTTCTATGATCTCTGCAGGAACAAAGTGGTTATATACAATGTGCATATATAAGTCGATGTTGAGCTTTTCACAGTTACGTTTGTATTTCGCAATGTATTCAGGTATTTTCTCCAAGGATATCTGTTTACCATTAACAAAAGGAACAGCTTCGTTTTTAATCATTTGGAATCTTAAAGAAATAGAGTATCGTGAAGAACGGGTTTCAGCAACAGCTCTTATTCCAGCCCCGTACCTTTGTTCAGCTGTCTTGCCTCGCAAGATAAATACTGATGATGTGGATGACAAGAAATTTTCAAAGTCTGTGAGCCGGCCATTGACAGCAAAATTGATTTCCGGTTCTGCAACATTCCGATCATAACATTGAACGATGAAACTTTCTTCTAACACACGTTCACCACAACAATTTTCGAATTCCGGCAAATCAGCCCCTGGATAATCAATAGCTGCATCATAATTATACATTTGAAAATTATTAAAAGGTTTACTGTCCTTAGTGGTTACTACATAAACCAATGATGGCCCTGATTTTTTTCTTGCACGATAATATGCTATTCCAATGCATCCTGACTCATCAATTGAACGGAACTCTTGTAAAGATGCCAGTTTGTTGTCAATGTATATCCAAGTGTTTTCATTTACCCAGTAAAGTTTCCTTGATTTTGTTGATTCGGCGAACTTGTAACCATTGACTGCAATTACACATCGTTTGTTCATATCATTGAGATTCTTGTAGATTTCAATTCCTCCCCTTTCATCTGGACGCCTAAGCCAGATTTTTTCTTCAAATGAATAGTGAAAGAACGAAACGTTGTCTGATGTGCAATTGTCAGGAACTTTATCAGCATATATAATTAATCTATTGTCTTCTTCAATAAGGTATAGGATCTTGAGTTGTTCCCTTGCAGAAGAATCCAACTTCTGGTTTGAAACAGAAATGCTTCCGTTACCTGCCGCATAGCCGTTTGCTATTGGCTTGACACTGAAAAGACAAATGCATAATAGCGCCAGACACAATGTGGCAATATTTACTGATTTTCCATGATTTTTCTGTTCTCTCATTCTCATATGTAATAGTCTGTTTTTAGTGAAAGAATTGTTCAGTCCCAATGATGCTGAAGGGTTCAGTCCAAATAGCAGTTTTATTATTGTATTTTGATATTCCTCTAACTCAGTTGAGTTTGACAGAGCATCTTGATCTGCTTGCCATTCCTGCACTTCTTCAAGTTTTTTCTCTGACATCCAGGCGAATGGATTGAACCATAGAAATGAGCGGATTAACGAAATTAAAATTTTCTCCTGAGAATGCCTGTGTTTGATGTGGCTTATCTCGTGTTTCAAGAGATGAGTGCGTTCATGCTCCTCATAATCATTTGCAAGGAATATAGTCCGCAAAAAACTGAAAGGAGTTGAAACGTCCTGATTCTCGGCAAGATAATAAAGACCGTATTTGACCACGTGTGATTTATTTCTCAATTTGCGTATTTGAACAAAGGAGATCACCAATAACGATATTGATATTAAAACGCCTGTAATATAAACATATATCATTATTGACGTCCAGTTAATTTCTATTTGAGAATTATGAATATCCGTACCGCCATTGATGATATCTTCAGTCTGTTCTTTCCCAACTTCTGGATGTACAAAGTTTTGTATTGGTGCTTTATCATTATTCTGAACGATGAAATATGATACAAATTGAGAATCTGTGTTATGAATATAAACAGGAATATTCACAGCCGGTATTATATAGGAAATGATTAATGTGGTTATCAGATATCTGCGACAGAAGCGGTAATTGGCCTTTTTGGAAATCAATATATGATACAGGAGCAGGAACAGTCCGCTACAAACTATGGATTCGGCAATATAAATCAAAATATGGGACATATCAGTTCTGTTTAAGTTGATTCATTATTTCAAGAATTTCATCAGCTTCCTTTAAGGAAATGTCCTTGCGCTGTGAAAAGAAAGTTACCAATCTGCTTAACGAACCGTCAAAGAAATTTGAGAGCACGCCGTGCATATATGAATTGGTGTATTCTTCTTTTGAAACAGCCGCTTGGTATACATTGGTACGGCCGTATGATTTATGAACCAGGAACCCTTTGCTGTCCAGTATCCTGACTATAGTGGAAACAGTGTTATATGCTGGTTTTGGCTCATTGAATTTGTCATGAACATCCCTTACTATGAATTCTTTGTTGATTTCCCAAACTATCTGCATTATTTCAAGTTCGGCTTTTGTGAGTTCATTGAACTGTGATTGTTTTTTTGTAGGCATGGTTGAATAGAATTAACGATGCAAATATACAACTATTTATTAAAGTTGCAAACTAATTTATTAGTTTATAAATTTAAATATAAGTAGATATAGCAATTCCCCCTTCAAAAACGGGGCACCAGTAAACTCACGTGTTTGGCAAGTGCTGATTATAATCCCGAGCTTTTTATAATCTGTCAATGCGTTCCAGAACCGAGTCAGGCAGGACATCAAGGCCGAAGTAAAGATGATGTTCAGGGTATCCGAGGAAATTGACATAACGTACAATGAGATCGTAGAGGTCTTTCGCAAGGCCGATGTTTTTCCTTCCGGTTGAGTCAAAGCATATCGGCTCGTGATGTGCAATCCTGTTTCTGAAATTCTTGACAGCCATCAGCTCGTTATATATTGCTCTTTGTCCGAGCCCGTTTGCTTTTGCTGGAAAAATTCTCAACAAGCTCTGGCCGCCAAGTCTGAAAGGCTTCTTTGTGAAAAGATATGTCCAGAATCCGAATGTGACGGATGAAACAATGCGATCATTGGTATATCTTCCGGTAGCAGTAAGATCTGCGATGGTCTTGTCAACAATCGTTTTCTGTGGATGCAGCGAAAGCATCCCGCCAGGTGCAAGCTGACTGCGGATCCAGTCCGAATCATTGAAATACGCCTTGTAATGTTCATTGATGGCATTCCGGAGAATTACTTCAAAGATGTTCAGCATTCCGTAAAACTTCTGGCACAACTTAACATTATGCCGATAAAGGATGAGGGCTTTTGCGGTGTTGCCCCCGCAGGCTATCAGATATTTATTAAGTCTTGCGGCCGAAAAAGCTCTTTCATATTCAGGATAATTCATACGCCTCAATCAAGATTCCTTTTGCAAAGATAAAAATAATCATTACATTTGCATCGTAATCCCCGGATGTCCCTGAGCAATCAAACATTCGGGTTTAGTCTTTTTATAGGGACTCACATCTTTTTTGGTCGCCCGAAGGCTCACACACTCCTTAAACGGGAACACCCGTTTCTGCACCCCGAACATAAACAATATATTTCCGCAAAATAGTTTCAGAACCGTAAAGCAAATCTGGCATACTTCATAGCATCTATAAAACAAAAATTCGTATTATTGCGGACAACAATGATGAAACGGCCACATAATCTTGGTTTTTGTGGAATAAGTGTAACTATATCACCTGTTTATCCACAAATCATGGACATTTGTGGACAAATTGCTGTTCGTGTCCACAATATTGCGCAAATTGTGGCTACTAACCCTTTTCGTTCAACAAAATCACCGGGCACTATCATTGATAAAACACAACCGAACAGATGTTCTGAACCACATCCGAAAAACAGGCACTTTTTCGGATGTTTTCAGCGAAACGGCCGAAATATCAACGTTTTTCGGCGAAACTGTGAATTTCCAGCACTTTAGCCGAAAATATGACCATTTCTCGGCCGGAGTGATCCGGGCGTCCGAGAATTTGACGTTCAACTTTATTTTGCTAATTTTGCATAGCATGAAATGCAGGATACATGGAAATTAACTCTGGTCTCAAGATACTCAATTCTTCAAACAACGGTCTGCACAACACTCTGGGAATGGAGTTCCTTTCAACTCCCGAGTCCGATACCATCATGGCCAGAATGCCTGTGGACGAGCGTCATACACAACCATACGGCATGCTCAGCGGCGGTGCCACAATAGCACTTGCCGAAACTCTTGCCGGCCTGGGCTCCTCAATTCTCTGCCCCGGCAGCTTTCCCTGCGGCACGAATGTGAGCTGCAGCCACGTGCACACGGTAAGGGAAGGGGGAACTGTAACTGCAGTCGGCAGGATAATCCATCGCAGTAAAAAGACACATATCTGGCAGGTGGAGGTCAAGGATGAGCAGGGAGAACTTGTGAGCCTGATCAGCGTTACAAATCTGATTCTGGAGAAAAAGGCATGAACGGCTGCTTTGCATACTACAGGCTCCCAGGTGAGAATGAATATGTGGAAGTAAGCTCTTCTGCTCCCGCAACGGTCCTCAAGGACATATCAGAGGCAGGAAACGCTACGGGCTTTATCATTGCCCCTTTTTCAGTATCATCTTCCACAGCGATAGTTCTGATACCTGCCGAAAATCTTTCCAGCCACCCTGTTACCATTGGAATTGAATCAGGGGAAATGCCAGTAACCCCAGGGGCTGAGGAATCCCAGCCATGTTACGCAAAGGATTTTTCCGAATACGAAAAAGTGTTCGCCTCATTCCATGAAGCGGTTTGTGACGGACGATTCCGCAAGCTGGTGCTTTCAAGAAGCAGAGGCATAGAGTTTGAGGAGCCTGCCTGCTTGAAGGATTTATTCCTCAAGGCATGTGCAATGTATCCGCATCTAATGGTGATGCTCCACCATACAGACATTTCCGGAACCTGGCTTGTAGCCACTCCTGAGCCGTTGATTGAATATCATAACGGTGAATTCCATACCGTTGCGCTCGCAGGCACCATAAACGGTGGTTCATTGGAATCATCGGCAGATGGCTCCGGATTAAATATCTGGGACAGCAAGAACAGAGCGGAGCAGAATGTAGTGGAACGGTTCATAACTGAATCGCTGCTACCCTTTGCCATTGAAATCAGAAAGGAAGGTCCGTATACTTCACAGGCCGGGCATCTTCTGCACCTGAAAACCGACATCCACTTCAAAGCGTCTGAAAGCAAGTTGGGAGAAATCGTATCGGCCCTCCACCCCACCCCCGCCATCTGCGGTCTGCCTCAGAAAGAGGCCCGCG
>NZ_JBAELF010000078.1:0-59928 GCF_056211015.1 Candidatus Egerieousia sp. | reverse complement strand
CAGAAAATGGCCGGCAAAGGCCTCAATCAGCGGCCTGACCGATGCCGAAAATCGGCCGAATCCCTGTCCGATGCGACCCGGACAATGGAAAAATCCCGGTCTCCCGGGACTCTTCTCCTCAAAGAGAGGAATGGGCGCTTTCCTTTTTACCCAATATATAATGTACGTCCTGACGCGGCAGGGCTTAGTACAACCGGACTCCAAATCGCGCTTCATGCGACACGAAGTCCTATAGCGTTAAAAAAAGTCGGACCGGTCAATGTTGGCCTGTCTGACTTTTTAATATTCATGGTGCAAATGTCATGCTCCTTTTATCTCATTCTCGGAAAGTCCTGTGGCTTTTTCAATCGTTTCAATATCCACCCCGAGTTCCAGAAATCTTTTTGCCGTTTCCAGTTTGCCCTTTTCAACACCTTTCTCCATTCCTTTCTCCATTCCTTTCTCCATTCCTTTCTCCATTCCTTTTTCCATTCCTTTCTCCATTCCCTTCTCCATCCCTTCGGCAATACCTTTCTTGAGACCTTGCTTGATGCCTTTTTCAAGACCCTGCTTCAAGCCTTCTTTCCGGCCTTCCAAAATACCCTGTTCCTTTCCTTCTTCAAGCCCACGCTTGAAGCCTTCCTCCCTTCCTTCTTCAACAGCTTCACGCTTTGAGTTCTCTATATCCCAATCGTTCATCATATCCATCAAGTATTTTATTTCTTCTTCCTTTGTGAAGCCAGAGCGTTCACTGGCCATCAAATAAGTTTTGAATGGTAATTCATTATCAAATTCTTCTGGTATATAAGCAAAGAATTTTGATTCTTTCAGCAAATATAACCATTTATCTGTATTTGACTCCAGTTCATATTCCGTTTTATTGAAATTTTTAAGACTAAGAAAATAGTACTCCGCCGAATTTGGCATTATTTCATTGCTTGTTACTTCGTGGCATCTATAGTGCAACATATACCTGCCTTTCAAATCATCATAGCCGACTGAATCGTTTTTCAACAATTTTTCCAGTCCGAAATTCAGAATGGCAATGGAATACGTCTTTTTTATCTTGAAATTCCAATTTCTTCCCGGTTTTTCCTGGAGAGCTATCAATTTTGATGAATAATAAATCATCCTTTCCCTGAAATATCTCTGGCTGGCATTCTGCATCTCAACTATAAAATGACATCCATCAACATCTTTGCATAGAATATCTACGAATGCTTTTCTTGAATCAGCACTTTCTCCTAGCAGTTCAACATTAACGAATTCCAGATCATAGATGATGTGATCTGTAATGATGCTGTTAAGCAAGCCAATCGTAGCTGCTTTGTAACGTTCGGATCCGAAAATCCGTTTGAAAGCGAAGTCAATTGTAGGGTCAACAAAACGAGAATACTGTAATTCCTCAATACGAATGAAATCTTCCATAATAGTTCAATTTATTAATCCGGTGCAATATTATGGGAAGGAAACCAATTCAACATCGTATTAAACGTGTATAAACGTTTATAAACGTTTAAACTGGACTTTGGTGCTCAGTATCGTGGTTTAATTACAAATTTGATGCGGAAATAATAGCTGGTGTAATAAAAAAGGCGGGCGTATAAGCCGAGTTCTGTAAGAGTTGCTTCCTGTAGGGTGCAGCTCTTTTTCATCATTTATCTGACGCAGTCTACCCCTCGGCAAAGGACGAGCAGCCCTTATGTGCCGATATACATGACCTTGCAGGCTCCGGTGGGATACTCTGCCTGCATTGCTGCACACAGACGCGGGCTCTTGCCCCGCATTTTCACCCTTACCTTACGGCGGTTATTTTCTGTTACCCCTTGCATAAGCTTTCACCTATCTGTGCTTTCCACAGCGGAGTGCTCTGTCCTGCCCGGACTTTCCTCACAATTTCTTGCGCGATGAAACCGCCCGCCGCCCGCAAAGATACAAGCTTTTTCTTTCCAATGCACTTTTTTGTTTCCTCAACGCTTGCAACAAATGCTAAACTTGAATTATTTTTGTATCCTGATGAAAAATAATAGTAAATGACTACTAGTAAATTGCATATTAACTTCTGTCGCATTGCACTGTTCATCATTGCTGTTGCTCTTGCTGCACCAAAAGCATATTCCAAGGAACCCGGGAAAGTGGCAGAAGATTCTGAAATATCTTCAGAAATTAAATCTTATAAAGTGAAAGTCGTGGCTTCGTATCCGCATAATCCCGCCTCATACACTCAGGGTCTTTTCTTTCACAACGATACCCTGTACGAGAGCACCGGACAGTATGGCCGCTCAGCTTTCTACAAACTCAATTTGAAGAACGGCAAGCCGTACAGGAAACTAAAGTTCGCACGAAGGTATTTTGCCGAAGGTTCCGTGCTGCTGAATGGCAAAATCTACATTCTCACCTGGATGGAGCACAAGGTCTTTGTACTTGATGCAAAAACTCTTGAAAAGACAGGGGAGTTCTACAATCCTTACCAGGGCTGGGGCCTTACTACCGATGGGACTTATCTCTACCTAACAGACGGCAGCGCAACATTGTATAAACTGGATCCGAACACGTTCCGCACCATTTCTTCCATTATGGTCACAGCCAGCGGCAAGCCTGTGAAGTACTTGAATGAACTTGAATTCATAAATGGAAGAATCTGGGCCAATGTATATACCACCGATAATATTGTAATTATCAATCCTGAAAACGGTTTCGTTGAAGCTCGAATTGATTGTTCAGGATTATTGGACAGCAAACTACGTAAGCCGGAAACCGATGTTCTCAACGGCATAGCATTCAATCCAAAGGACAATTCCCTTTATCTTACCGGCAAGAACTGGCCTCTGCTTTTCAAAGTGGAGCTGGTTGACTGATTCAAAGCAACAATTTATTTTTGCTTTTAGCCATCGCTGTGCTAAATTTGTGAAGTAATTCAATGATGCTTGGGGGTGCCTGTTCCGGCTGAGATCATACCCCGAAACCTGATGCGGATAATGCCGCCGTAGGGAAAGCCTCCCCAATGCATTTTTTTTAGTTTTTGATAGAGGTGCCTGTTCTTTCAAGCCACTTCTGTTGAAGTTTTGTTGAAATGTAAATATTATTGTTTGCTATGAGTATGTTCAATACCGGGGATTTCAGAATCGCCTGCGATTGCATAAAGGAGCGGAGGCCCCTGCTTGTGAATGTAACCAATTATGTGGCAATGTCTCCGAGCGCAAATGCGCTGCTGGCAATAGGAGCTTCGCCTATAATGGTTTTGGAACCATCGGAAGTGGAGGAAATAGTTGAAAAATCCGCGGCTCTGGTGCTTAACATAGGTTGTCTGGAAAGCAATCAGATTGAAGTGATGAAGCTGGCGGCCGCACGTGCCAGTGACCTTGATATTCCCTGGGTTCTGGATCCTGCCGGGGTTGGAATGAGCTGGCTCAGGACCGATACTGCATTGCAACTTATCAGGAAATTCAAGCCTGCGGTAATCCGTGCAAATGCCTCGGAAATCGCTGCTTTGGCTTCTGCTCTTATTGATGACCACGAAACAAAGGCAATGCAGGAAGTTGATTTGGTTTCAAAAGGAGTTGATTCATCAATGGATAGCAAATCAGCCCTGGAGTACGCAAAGAATCTTGCAAAATTCACAGGCTCAATTGTTTCGCTGAGCGGAGAGGTGGATTATATAACAGACGGAGTAAAAATTGTTTCACTTTCGAACGGAAGTCCTTTGATGCCGAGAGTCACTGCTATGGGTTGTATAGCATCGGCCGTTACTGCGGCATTCCTTTCCGTTGCCTGTTATTCAGAAGAGACTGGTTGCACAGATTATTTACAAGCGGCTGTGAATGCCATGGCGCTTATGGGCGTTGCTGGTGAAAAGGCTCACGAATTGTGTGACCGGAGTTCCACTGCTGGTACTGGTTCTTTCTTTGTTAACTTCCTGGATATGCTTTCCGGCTTTGATGCGGCAGAACTTGCCGGCCGGGTCAAGGAAGATTTCGAAAAACAATAAAAGTAGGTTTGTTATGAATCGTGAAGATTTGAAATTGTATCTCGTGACCGACCGCGGCTTGCTTCACAAGTCACATTCATTGGAGGAAATGGTTCTTGAAGCTGTTGCCGGAGGCGTTACCATGGTACAGCTGCGCGAGAAAAATGTATGTACACGTGAATTCGTTGAACTGGGCATGCGCCTGAAATCCGCTCTGGCGGGCACAGGAGTTCCTCTTATTGTGAACGACAGGGTGGACGTTGCACTTGCCATTGATGCCGACGGAGTTCACATAGGGCAGAGTGACATGCCCTATGAAATAGCACGCAAGTTACTGGGTGATAACAAGATAATAGGTCTGTCAGTTGAGAGCTTGGAGCAGCTGGAGCAGGCGAATCAGCTTGATGTGGACTATGTGGGGATATCCCCGGTGTTTTCCACCCCAACCAAGACCGATACCGCACCCGCATTCGGTATTGAAGGCCTGCGCAAGGCGGTTTCCCTATCAGAACACCCAACTGTGGCGATAGGAGGTATAAATGTGTTCACTGCGCCTGAGGTCCTGAGTTGCGGCGTTGACGGAATTGCCGTTGTGAGTGCGATAGTGGCTTCACCTGAACCTCGTAACGCAGCAGCAGCTTTGAAGAAATTGTTTGATTGAGTTGTACACCGAAATTATGAAGGAAGTTATTTTCAGTGAGTTCTCTTTGATTGATAAGATAAAAAGCGGGTTCTCGGAGCTCGTGAAAGGGGGCGGCGTTGTAGGAATAGGTGATGATTGCGCAATCATTCCACAAAATAGCGGCAAGGACACACTTGTCAGTGCGGATTTGCTTGTGGAAGGCGTTCATTTCATATTGCCGGATGTGCAAGCGGCTGCTTCTGGCATTTCTGCATACGAACTCGGATGGAAAAGCGCGGCAGTGAATATCAGTGATATAGCTGGTATGGGTGGCAAGCCTGTGGCAACATTTCTTTCCATTGCCTTACCGGAACGAATCCGCACAATGTCTGTCCGCCGCTTCCCGGTTCCCGAAACTTGTGTTGATTCCTGCAAAGGAAATCCGGAGGTCAGTTACAATAATGAAGACGAAACGGATGTTCCGTGGTTGGAAGAGTTCTTTCGTGGTTACAAGGCCATATCAAGCAAATTTGGCGTTGCGTTGCTTGGCGGTGATACAACAAGCTCGCTGGACAAACTTTGTATAAATATAACCGTTCTTGGAGAGTGCGGGCATGGTAAGGCCGTAAGGAGAAGTGCGGCACAGGCAGGTGACCTTATCTGCGTGACCGGCAATCTCGGCGACAGCGCAGCGGGTCTTAAGTTATTGCTGAGTAACATTGCCCTGTGTGCCAGAACAGAGACAATTCAGTGCACAAATGTAAAAGTCAATCCATTACATGCCAGTGATAATAAAGAGCGTTTGCTACACAAACATCATATGCCCGAGCCTAGAGTCAAGGAAGGCATAGCATTGGCCAAGGTCCAAGGCATTGGCGCCATGATGGACATTTCGGACGGCATTGCCTCTGACCTTGAACATATTCTGGATGAGAGCAATCAATCGTGTGCAACTTGCGATTCACAGCTGAATGTTGACAAATGCTCTGAAGGGCGGAAACTTGCGGCCGTTGTTGATATAAACAAATTACCTATGTCAGATTATATGAAGCAGGCATGTGCAGAGAATGGTTGGGACCCGGTTGAACTTGCTGTTGGCGGGGGAGAGGATTATGAGCTTCTGTTCACCTGCCGTCCCGATGCGCAAATACCTGTTGAGCATTACGTTATTGGCGAAATCATTGAGCAAAGCAATGGCCGTGAAGACATTATTTGGAAAGGTACTGACAGAAACTTCAGCGGCTTCAATCATTTTTAACACAGATAAGATTATGAGCAAAAGATATCCTATAGTTTTAAGCATAGCCGGCAGTGATTCAGTGGGAGGCGCCGGCATTCAGGCAGACATCAAGGCAATCAGCGCAACCGGTTCATACGCTGCAACGGCCATTACTGCGGTGACAGTTCAGAATACGTTGGGTGTGGAAGCGGTTCATCCTGTGCCGCCGGAGATTGTTGAAGCACAGATAAACAGCGTCCTGAGTGATATAGGTGCCGACGTGGTCAAGATAGGTATGCTTCACAGCGCAGAATTGATACGTGGAGTCAAGCACTCTCTCAAGAAGTTCAATATCACAAATATAGTCCTTGATCCTGTAATGGTTTCCACCAGCGGCCACCGTCTTCTGGAAGAAGGTGCAGTACAGGTCCTGATTGACGAACTCATTCCCATGGCCAGAATCATAACTCCAAATATCCCGGAAGCTGAAATACTGCTTGGCCGAAGCATAAGTTCACAGGAAGAACTCATGCAGGCTGCCATTGATCTTTCCAACATCTTCTCTGCCCAATCTTCTTTTACTGCGATAGGTCCGAACATCAAATCGTCCGACATTGCAAGCAATAGCTGCGGCAAAGTATCCGTACTGATGAAGGCGGGGCATGTCAAAGTGGATTCCGCAGATGCATCTGACTTCCAGCCTATACTCACCGATATTTTCTACAATGCCGAGGATGGTAAGTTATCAGAATTACCATCGCTGTACATAAATACAAGGAATACTCATGGTACAGGCTGCACTCTGTCCTCTGCAATAGCTTCATATCTGGCTCAGGGAGAGAGTCTGGAGAATGCCGTGGGAAGGGGAAAGGTCTATATTGCCAATGCCATAAAGTGCGGTGCGGAATACGAAATCGGCCACGGCCATGGCCCGGTTAATCATTTCTGGGGTATGCTCAATGCACTCAATTAAGGGGGTATTGAGCATGGCTGCTAAAAATTAGCTATTGAATATCAGTAAGTTACAAAATGGACCATGCTCAATACCCATGGTTTAAAGGTATTGAGCATGGTCTATGTAAATTAGTCGTTGTAATAGGTTTTATGGGTAATTATTCTTATTTTTGTCGGTTAAATAGACCACCTGGAAAGTTCGGTGGTGAGTAGTTTTGCGAGCGTTCAGTAAGTTCTTGAAAAGAAATATATTAATTAATGATTGCGAAACTTGAGAAGAGTAATATTGACTATGAAAAAAACTAATGTAATGGGGCTTTTCCTCAGCGCAGTGATTTGTGGAGCAGTCTGTTCCTGCAACAATTCAGAAAAGCAAACAGTTCCGGCAATCGATCCGGCAAATATGGACACCACCGTGCGTGCGGCGGATGATTTCTATCAGTATGCAACCGGCGGTTGGCAGAAGAACAATCCTCTGAAACCTGAGTATTCACGTTTCGGTTCATTTGACGTTCTTGCAGAGAACAATGAAATCAGATTGAACGACCTTTTCAAAGGTCTTGCCTACCTTAAGACAGAGAAGGGCACAGTTGAGCAGAAAATCGCTGACCTTTACCTCATGGGCCTTGATTCAGTCCGTCTGAACAATGAAGGATGTGCTCCGGTAAAACCAGTCCTGGAGCAGATTGAGAATGAGATCACAGACGCTGCATCATACGCACGTGTTGCCGGTCTTTGTGACCTCAATGGCGCCGGCGGACTTTACGGAACTTATGTATCGTCAGATATGGTCAACAGCAACGCCAATGTGCTTTATCTGAGTCAGAGCGGCCTTTCAATGAGGAACCGCGATTATTATCTTCTTCCTGAGCACCAGGTAATAAGGGAAGGTTTCAGGAATTTCCTGCACAAGCTGTTCACACTCGCAGGATATGAGGACGCAGAGCTCAGGGCACAGGATGCATACGATGTTGAGATGGCTATTGCAGAGCCTTTCTGGTCAATGGTTCAGCAGAGGGATGTTGAGGCACAATACAATCCAATGTCAAGCCAGAAAGTGTTCGAGAGCTATCCTGAACTGCATCTCGATGAATATTTCAAATCACTTGGCGTTGAGCCGCAGGAGAAAATGGTTGTTGAGCAGCTTTCTTATTTCGAGGCTTTGAACAATCTTTTCAAGACATTCACAGCTGCACAGTTGAAACATTTCCTTCAGGCAAAAGTACTCACTGACGCCTGCGGATCAATCAGCGATGAATTCTACACAGCTCAGTTCGAGTTCTTCTCAAAGCAGATGGCCGGTATCCAGGAGGAGAAACCAAGATGGAAGAGGGCGATGAACGTTCCTAACTATCTCCTTGGTGAGGCGGTAGGTGAAATGTATGTAGCAAAATATTTCCCTGAGGAGGACAAGGTAAGGATGCTTGGTATTGTCAAGAATATCCAGAAAGCTCTTGGCGAGCACATCGATTCCCTTGACTGGATGAGCGAGGCCACAAAGGCAAAGGCTCACGAGAAGCTCGACAGCTTCACCATCAAGATAGGCTACCCGGACAAATGGAAGGATTATTCCACACTGGCGATAGATCCTTCAAAGAGCTATTTCGATAACCTCCGCGAAGCATCCAAATGGTACACTCTCGATAACCTTTCAAAACTTGGCAAGCCTGTTGACAGGGAGGAGTGGCACATGAGTCCTCAGACAGTCAATGCATATTACAATCCTACAACCAATGAGATATGCTTCCCTGCAGGTATTCTCCAGCCACCTTTCTACAATCCTGATGCCGACGATGCAGTGAACTACGGTGCGATAGGTGTGGTCATCAGCCACGAAATGACTCACGGCTTCGATGATCAGGGACGCCTGTTCGACAAGGATGGCAATATGAACAACTGGTGGACCGAGGAGGATGCACAGGCATTCAAGGCAAAGACAGCCAGGCTCGTTGAGCAGTTCAATCAGGTTGAAGTACTGCCGGGCGTTTATGCCAACGGTGCTGCAACCCTGGGAGAGAACATTGCGGACCAGGGCGGTTTGAGAATTGCATACACAGCAATGCAGAACTCATTCGCAGGCAACCATCCTGCACCGGTTGACGGATTCACCGCTGAGCAGCGCTTCTACCTAGGCTATGCATTCGTTTGGGCACAGAATATTACAAAGGAGGAGATTCAGCGCCGTACACTCACAGATGTCCACTCGATAGGCGAGCACAGAGTTAACGCAACATTGCGCAACATTGCCGATTTCTTCGAGGCTTTCGGAATCAAGGAGGGAGACGCAATGTACAGACCTGAAGAGGAACGTGTAATAATTTGGTAATAATATAACAACAATAATACTTATGATTTTACTTGCAGACAGCGGCTCTACCAAGGTTGACTGGAGAGCCATCAAGGACGACGGAACAGTAGTTGCAATCAATACAGTTGGCGTAAACCCTGTTTTCGTTGCAAAGGACAAAATAATTGAGATATTCCGCAACGAGCTTGTTCCGGTAATCGGTAACGGAGTTGACGAGGTTTATTTCTACGGAGCAGGAGTGGTTGGCGACGATATCATCAACACTCTTGACGAGTGCTTCAAGGCTGTTTTCCCAAAATCACATTGCTTCTGTGCATCCGACGTTCTCGCTGCCGCCCGTGCACTTTGCGGTCACAAACCGGGCGTGGCCTGCATCATTGGCACAGGCTCCAACAGCTGTCTCTATGATGGCAAGGACATAGCAAAGAATGTCAAGGCAGGCGGCTTCATCCTCGGTGACGAGGCTTCAGGCGGATATCTGGGCAAGAGGCTTGTTTCAGATTTCATCAAGGGCCTTCTTCCAAAGCATATCGAGGAGGAATTCGTGAAACGATACGACCTTGACTATCCAAAGATTGTGGCCAAAGTTTACAGGGAGCCGGTTCCAAGCCGCTTCCTTGCAAGCTTCTCACCATTCATCTTCGAGTTCAAGGACGATCCGCACATTCACGCTCTCCTGATTGACAGCTTCTCACAGTTCATAACCAGGAACGTTTACCATTATGATTACAAGAACCTTGAAGTCAACTTCGTGGGCTCCATAGCATATTACTATCAGGATATCCTCAAGGAAGTGGCAGAAGGTCTTGGAGTGAAGGTCGGCAAGATTCTCAAGGCTCCTATCGAGGGTCTCATAGAGTACCATAAATGCTAATGAACTATCGCTGTAAAAGATAATGATATGAAAGTAACAGAACAGGCTTCAAACTATACTAATCTGGATCAGATGCCAACCAGGGACCTGCTGGTAAATATGAACAATGAGGACAAGAAAGTGGCATTGGCTGTTGAGCAGTGCATCCCTCAGATTGAAAAACTTGTTGACGGCATTGCTGAAAGAATGGCCGACGGTGGAAGACTTTTCTATCTCGGCGCAGGTACAAGCGGAAGGCTTGGCATTCTTGACGCATCGGAGATTCCTCCTACATACGGCGCTCCGTTCGATCTCATCATCGGTCTTATTGCCGGTGGCGACGGTGCTATCAGAAAGGCTGTCGAGAATGCGGAGGATGACCCTATGCAGGGCTGGAAGGATGTTGAGCAGTTCAATCCTACAATCAAGGACACGGTCATAGGCATTGCAGCATCAGGTACTACACCTTACGTTATAGGTGCAATAAAGGAAGCTAGGAAGAGAGGCATGCTCACCGGATGCATCACCTGCAATCCTGGCGCTCCTGTTGCCGACGAGGCTGAGATTCCTGTAGTTGCAGTGGTTGGTCCTGAGTTCGTGACTGGTTCCACAAGAATGAAATCTGGCACCGCGCAGAAGCTTGTGCTCAATATGATTTCCACTTCAGTGATGATCAAACTCGGCCACGTCAAGGGAAACAAGATGGTTGACATGCAGCTGACCAACAAGAAACTTGTTGACCGCGGCACACGAATGATAATGGACGAGACAGGCATTACGGATTACGAGCAGGCAAAGAAACTTCTTCTTGAGAAAGGCTCCGTACGTGATGCAGTTGACTATTACAAGGCAAACAATTAATGTACTCAAAAAGCTATACATCAAAGCTGCTTGAGGAGGCTGTGGACCAGTTCGCCTCGCTTCCGGGCGTTGGAAGGAAAAGCGCTTTGCGTATGGCTTTGCATACACTCAAACAGCCAAAGGAGAATGTGGAGAAATTCGCATCCTCCTTTCTTGCACTTAAAAGCGGCATCAAGTACTGCAGCAACTGCTACATGCTGTCCGATACGCCGGTGTGTCCCATCTGCTCCAACAGGATGCGCAATCATTCAATCATCTGCGTGGTTGAGAGCGTGAGGGATGTGATGAGCATAGAGAACACTGAGCAGTACTCCGGCCTTTATCATGTCCTGGGAGGGATAATCTCACCTATGGAAGGAATAGGTCCGGACGATCTTACAATCAATGAGCTCATTGAACGGGTTAATGCTGGCGGCATAGAGGAGGTGGTGCTTGCACTCAGCACAGGCATTGAGGGCGAGACAACTTCATTCTACATCTTCAGGAAACTGGAAAGCACGGGGGTGAGGATTTCCACCATCGCCCGTGGAGTAGGATTCGGAGATGACCTGGAATATGCCGATGAACTTACGCTCGGCCGTGCAATAGAGAACCGCCAGGCGTTCAAGATTTAAAAATTAACACATAATCCAAAAAATAAGTTATGCAACAATTCCCTTTATGGCTTTTCATACTGTCTTTTGCGGTATATACAGCCCTGATGTTTTTCGTATCCTGGCTCACCTCCAGGAAGATGGGCGGCAACTCGTTCTTCTCAGGTGACAGGAAGGCCCCTTGGTTCATGGTAGCCTACGGAATGATAGGAACTTCTATATCAGGAGTAACCTTCGTGTCGGTTCCAGGCAACGTAATGGCTCAGAACTTCTACTACATGCCGCTTGTGCTCGGATTCGTTGGCGGCTACATTGTAATAGCAAAGATACTCCTGCCGCTCTATTACAAGATGAACCTGACCTCAATCTATACCTACCTGGGCGATAGATTCGGAATGAAAACCTATAAGACAGGCTCATCCGTATTCATGGTTTCAAGACTTTTAGGAGCCGCAGTAAGGGTATATGTCGTAACATTGGTGCTTTATGCATTCATACCCAAGGCGGCAGGCTGGGAGGCTCACAGTTTCGCTGACATTGCACTGTTCGCACTTGTAACTCTCATCTTCATGATAATCCTTTACTTCTACACGTTCAAGGGCGGAGTGAAGACCATTATCTGGACAGACGTTCTGCAGACCACTTTCATGCTTTTAGCGGTATTCCTTACCATTTATTTCATCTGCAAGCAAATGGGCTGGAGTTTTTCAGATATGGTAGGCTCTGTTGCCGGTGCTGAGAACAGTTCGATTCCAGGAACCAAGTTCTATTCAATGTTCGACTGGAACTGGGCCAACGGTACAAATGCCGTGAAACAGATAATTGCCGGAGTCTTCATGACCGTTGCAATGACCGGAGTTGACCAGGGAATGATACAGAAATCACTTGCCTGCAAGAATATAAACGCAGCGCAGAAGAATATGTACACAACCAGTGTAATCATTGTTGTGGCAAACTTCTTCTTCCTTCTTCTGGGTGCGCTTCTCTGCCTTTACCTTCAGGAACTCGGCGGAATGGCTGCAATCGGAGCTCAGAAGACCGATGAGATTTTCCCTATAATTGCAAGCCAGAACCTTGGTCTTGTAGTGGGAATATTCTTCCTGATAGGACTTATTTCTGCATCATATCCAAGTGCGGGCAATGCCCTTACAGCACTCACCACTTCGTTCTGCGTTGATTTCGCACACTTCACTACCAGAACTGACCTCAGCGATTCTCAGAAATTCGTTTACAAGAACAAGATACATGCAATCTTTGCGGCATTGTTCGTGATAATAATCGTTGCCCTTTATGTATTGAGCAACGATGCCGTTGTGAACCTTGTTTACAAACTCGCTTCATATACTTACGGACCTCTGCTCGGTATGTTCTTCTTCGGCATTTTCACAAAACTGAAAGTGAAGGACGGAGCGTCTCCATACATTGCAGTTGCAGCACCTGTACTTTGTCTGATTATCAACAAAGTATGTATGTCGCTATTCGGCTTTGATCTTGGCTTCACACTCCTGATAGTCAATGCACTGCTTACAGTAATCGGACTTTACCTTTTCAGAAAGAAGAATTAGTTTGACTTACCTTGAGATTCTAATAATTGCTGTCAGCCTCTGTTTTGATACCCTTGCCGTTTCAGTTGCAGGAGGTATGGTCAGCAGTCTTGACTCCTTGAAAAAGAAATTGAAGCCTATGCTCATATTCGGAGCTGTTCAGGCTTCATTTCTTTTACTTGGATGGCTTCTCGGCTCGAGTTTCATGAGTCTTATATCAAGATGGGACCATTGGCTTGCCTTTGCGCTTCTTCTGTACATCGGAGGCAAAATGCTTATCGACTCTTTCAGAGCAACTGCCAAATCATCTTCAGACACACCCTGCAAATATTGCTCGGACAATGGACCGGTTAAAGAATTCGCTGGGAATAAGGATAAAGCAGTGAGCGATGAGTGCAATCTTAACATGATTTCGAATGATTTAAAGCTCGGAGTGGCAACCAGCATAGATGCCGCGGCTGTAGGTATAAGTTTCGCCGCCACTTACATTGCCGGTATCAAGCTGATTTATGCAGTGTTTGTAACCGGACTAGCAACAGGCGTGGCCTGCTATATTGGAATTAGGTTCGGCAAGGTTCTCGGCAAATCATTCGGCAGCAAAGCCTTTCTCATTGGCGGAACAGTCCTGATTCTCATCGGCATCAAAATCATTCTGGAACATCTGCTTTATTAACCATAGCAAATTATTATTTTTTCTTATAAACATCGTATATGAAAGCAAATCGTTTATTAGTCTGTGCGCTGACAATAGCGGCGGCACTCGTTTCCTTGCAACTTTCAGCCGCTCCTGCTGCGGCGGAAAATTCCGAGGCAAGGCTTCTAAGATTCCCGTCCATCGGCGGTGGAAAAGTTGTATTCACATACGCCGGTGACCTTTACAGCGTTGATGAAAATGGCGGTGTTGCCAGCAAGCTCACCAACCACGTTGGATACGAAATGTTCGCAAAGATTTCTCCTGACGGCAAGACCATAATGTTCACCGGCCAGTACGATGGCAATACAGAACTTTATTCCATGCCTATCGCCGGTGGAGAACCTGAAAGAATAAGCTTCTCAGCTACTCTCGACAGGGATGACATAGGAGACAGAATGGGCCCTAACAACATTGTGATGGGCTGGACTCCTGACGGGAAAAAGGTGATTTACCGCAGCCGCTGGTATACCTTCAGCGGACTCAGGGGAAGGCTATTCACCGTTGATGCAAAAGGAGGCATGCCTGAAATGCTGCCAGCTACAGAAGGTGGTTTCTGCTCCTTCTCACCCGATGGGAAGTATCTGGCAATGAACAGGATGTTCAGGGAATTCAGGACCTGGAAGTACTACAGGGGCGGTCAGGCAGATGACATTTACATTCATAAACTGGGAACTACAAAGCTTGAGAAGATAACTGACAACGATGCTCAGGACATTTTCCCTATGTGGGTTGGTGACAGAATCTTCTATCTCTCCGACAGGGACAGGACAATGAACCTTTTCGTTTATGATACAAAGACAAAGCAGACACAGAAGGTTACGAACTTTACAGAGTATGACTGCAAGTTCCCTTCTGCTAATGATGGAAAGATTGTGTTTGAGAACGGAGGTTACATTTACAAATATACCGTTTCAAGCGGGGAACTCGAGAAACTGAACATTTATCTGAATTCAGATAATATCTGGTCCAGAAGCGAGCTCGGTTCCGTTGGCCGCGGCTTTGCATATACACTTTCACCTGATTCAAAAAGAATCCTGGCAGTTTATCGCGGTGACATTTTCTCAATGCCCGCACAGAACGGAGCCGTTTATAATCTGACCAATTCACCGCAGTCACACGAAAGGGAGGTATGCTGGTCACCGGACGGCAAGACAGTTGCCTGGTTCTCAGATACAGATGGCGAGTATAATGTATATGCCGCATCATACGAAAAGATTTCAAGTCCGAGGAAACTCACATCTTTCAAGAACGGATATCCAAGGGGACTGCGGTGGAGCCCTGACAGCAGGACTCTTTATTTCTCAAATGAAGAGAGAGACGTTTTTGCACTAGATCTTGCAAGTGCAGGCGTTAAAGTCATTCTTTCCGCTAACCCAAAGAACAATCCAAAGACAAACGGCAAGGCAATCCGTGGCTTTGTCCTCAGCAGTGATGGTTCCTGGGCAGCATATTCGCAGGGCCTGGACAATGATGTCAGCGCTATCTTCCTTTATAACATTGCAAGTGGCAAGTCTTATCAGGTGACCGACAAATGGTACGATTGCTCGAATCCTCTTTTCAGTGATGATGGAAAATATCTCTTCTTCACTTCAGCAACCAATTTCAGTTCACAGTATTCACAGGTTGAGTGGAACACAAGTTACAGAGTAAGCAGCAATGTTTTCGTAGTCTCTCTTGCAAAGGATACACCTAACCCAACCGCATTCAGCAATGATGATTACGATGCTGCCGCTCCTGCTCCTGCCAATGATGCTCCGAAGGCTAAAGGCACTGCCAATGCTCCTGCAAAGAAGGCAGCTGCAACAAAGGTTGACATAGATGGTATAGGTCAGCGCATATATCCTATCAATGAACTTTCACCGTCGATGTACCGCCTGGTCAAGGCCGCCGACGGCAAGCTGTATTACAATGCATTCGGAGGTTTCGGCGGTTTCGGACGCGGTGAGGCCGGCATGAAGGTTCTGGACCTCAAGACAAAGAAGATTGACAAGGGTCAGGATTATTCCGTAATGTGCTTCGCTGCTGATGGCAAGAAGGCGCTCGTACGAAGCAAGGGAAAATTGTACGTTACCAATTTTGGTTCGCCTGCAAATGGCAAGGAAGTTCCTGAATCAGAACTTGAGATGACCATAGACCACAAGGCCGAGTGGAAGCAGATCTTTGACGAGAGCTGGAGAATAACCCGAGACGGATTCTATGTGGAGAACATGCATGGTGCCGACTGGAACCATATTTACGAGAAATATTCTCAGCTCGTGCCGTATGTAAACCACAGACACGATCTTACTTACATAATAGGTGAGATGCTTGGCGAACTTAATGTTGGCCACGCATACATTACTTCCGGTAATGTCCCGGCTGTTAAACGTGTCAGGACAGGTCTTCTCGGTGCGCAATTCAGTCGTCACAAATCCGGTGCATTCAGGATTGAAAAGATTTTCAAGGGCGAGAACTGGAGCGAGAAACTCCGCTCACCTCTCACAGAGGCAGGAGTGAATGCAAAGGCAGGCGAGTACGTGATTTCAATCAACAGAGTACCTGCTGCACAATATGCAAACATTTACCAGGCACTCACAGGCAAGGCCGGCGTTCCTGTAGAGCTTCAGATTTCTTCCACCGGCGATGGTAAGGATGCCAGAACCGTAATAGTCAAACCGGTTGCTGATGAGTCCGGACTTGCTTATTACGAATGGGTTCAGGGCAATATTGCCAAGGTTGAGAAACTTTCTGGTGGAAAAATCGGATATATCCACATTCCTGATATGTCAACTGTAGGTCTTGATCAGTTTACCAAGCTGTTCTATTCACAGCTGGACAAGAAGGCCCTCATTATTGATGACCGTATGAATGGTGGTGGAAATGTGAGTCCTATCATTATGGAAAGACTGCAAAGGGTTGTATATAGAATGAGCATGTATCGCAACGGCGCCAACGAACCTGTTCCTAACCAGGCTCATTACGGACCTAAGGTATGCCTGATAGACAAATATTCTTCATCCGACGGTGACCTCTTTCCTTGGGGTTTCCAGTCTCTCAAACTCGGCAAGGTTATTGGCAAACGCTCATGGGGCGGTATAGTTGGCATCTCCGGCTCGAAGCCTTTCGTTGACGGACAGGATATGAGAACACCTTTCTTCACCTCATACGGTCTTGATGGCAAGTGGATTATTGAGGGTCATGGAGTTGATCCTGATATAGAGGTGGATATCAATCCGTTCGAAGACTATCTCGGAACCGACGCTCAGTTGAACAAGGCTGTGGAAGTTTTGCTTGAGGAACTGAAGAATTGGCCTGAACTTCCGGGAACACCTGCCGCGCCGGTCAAGAACTGAACGAAGTTCTGACGACCTGTTCACTTCGCTTGTCCGTTGATGAGGCCCTTCTTCTGCTTCAGGCCATTCGCTTGATTGCGGCAGTCATTGCTTTTTATTGGGACTCCGTCCCAAACCCTGCTGCACCGCTCCCGGGCTATACCGAACTTGCTGCTTTCCGCAACTCTTCGCAATCTTTTCGCAAGTATTCGCCTTCCAGCAAGTTCGCGCCCTCCGCTAGGCCGCTGATGCGGCCTTTTTCGTGACCTGCCGCTTCATTCAGTCACGTTTTTGCTCAAAACCATGACCGGTTATGAACGAGCTCGATTATGAAGCAACTCTTTACGATTTCAAAGAAAGAGGCAGAAAAGATGGGAAAAAGGAAGGTATAAAAGAAGGTGTAGCAAAAAGCAAACGCGAGATAGCTGAGAAGCTCAAACTAATGGGTTTGTCCGCTGAACAGATAAAGGAAGCAACATTCCCTATGAATTCGATGTAGTAAAGATCATGAGTTAAATTGCACTGGGGAATAAATAGGTTTTATTTGTCGCGCTTCTTGAACAGATAGGAAGCGGCTATTACGGTCATCAGCATAATGACCATAATTATGATGAAATCCGATACTCCCCTGTCAATCATAGGGAGTTTCACGTTCATTCCGAAAATTCCGCTTATAAGGGTAGGAGGCATGAAAAGAAGGCTCACAAAAGCAAGGACCTTCATGATTTTGTTCTGATCAAGGTTGATAAGACCAAGAACTGTATTCTGCATGTACTCAAGCCTCTCGAAGCTGAAATTGATGTGGTTGAGAAGTGATGAGATATCCTTGATCAGCACGTTCAGCTTTGTATGAATGTCACGCGGGAACTTGTCGCTCTTGAGAATTGATGAAATCATCCTCTGTTTGTCAATGATGTTCTCGCGGACGAGCATTGTGTTCTCCTGAAGCTGGTTGATATCCAGAAGGAAATCCTCGTTCACGTCCTCGCCTTCACCAACCCTCTTGCTGAACTGCGCAATCTCCTTGCTCATAAGCTCAATCATATCGGCATCGAGGTCAATTCTGTTCTCAAGTATTGAAACAAGGATGTGGTAACCTGTTGGGAACTGTTTTGGTGCGAATGAAAGCTTGCGCTGCATATCGGTGAAGGTTCTTAACGGTACCTGTCTTATAGTTACAAGAATACCTTCGGATATTATGAATGAAACCGTTTCCAGTGAGTAGTCGTCAGGTCCTGGAATCATGAAGTTGGTGTTGGCGAATATTGTGGTGTCAGTTTCTGAATAGCGGGAAGAACTCTCGATCTCCTCGGCCTGTGCCCTTGACTGGAGGGTGGTGTCAAGGAATTCCTCAACTGCGCGTTTCTCATCACCGCCAGGATTGAACAAATCTATCCAGATGATATCGTCAAAACCAAAATTCTCAAGTTCCTTGAGCTCCTGGGTGCAAAGAATGCTGCCCTTTGACTTGTAGAAGATTTCAATCATTTACCTGACCTCCTATCTTTTTCAAAGACGATGCACCGGTAATCATCGCCTCCAAGGTTTTGCAAAAAGAAAACTCTGCAAAGTTAATAATAAGTTTTCAGAAAATGACAATTTTTTATTCTTGTCAAGCTTTGAAAATCAAATGATAATGGCTATATTTGCACCGCCTTTTTCAGGGCATTATAAATAATGTTTAACTACTTGTTCGTTTAAAATTTTATTGAAATGAGTACAGAAAATCAAATTGAGGAGCAGGTTGCTCCAGTAGAATCAGCTGCTGAAGAGCTGGTTTTCGAAAAAAAGAAAATGAAAAGCAATGCTTCCATTGCTAATGACAAGTTCGATTGGGAAGCTTTTGAGTCTGATTCAACCGAAGGTTATTCAAAGGAGGAAGACGAGAAACTTTACGGTAACACACTGTCAAAGGTTATTGAGAACGAGGTTGTTGACGGAACAGTTGTAGCAATCACAAAGAGAGAGGTTCTCGTTAACATAGGTTACAAGTCAGAAGGCGTTATTTCAGTTAACGAATTCCGTTACAATCCTGAACTCGCAGTTGGAGACGTTGTTGAAGTTTTCGTGGAAAATGCAGAGGACAAGAAAGGTCAGCTCATTCTTTCACACAAGAAGGCACGTTCATTCCGTTCTTGGGACAGAGTAAACGAGGCATTCGAGAAAGACGAGATTGTAAAGGGTTATATCAAGTGCAGAACAAAGGGCGGTATGATTGTAGATGTATTTGGCATTGAGGCATTCCTCCCAGGTTCACAGATTGACGTAAAACCTATACGTGACTACGATATATTCGTAAACAAGACAATGGAGTTCAAGATTGTGAAGATAAATAACGAATACAGAAACGTTGTTGTTTCTCACAAGGCTCTCATCGAGGCCGAGCTTGAGGCTCAGAAGGCAGACATCATCGCCAAACTTCAGAAAGGTCAGATTTCAGAAGGTATCGTCAAGAACATCACTTCTTACGGCGTATTCGTTGACCTCGGCGGTGTTGACGGTCTCATCCACATCACAGATCTTTCATGGGGCAGAATCAACCATCCTGAGGAGGTTGTCAAACTTGATGACAAGATCAACGTTGTTATTCTTGACTTCGATGATTCAAAGAAGAGAATCGCTCTTGGTCTCAAGCAGCTTACTCCTCATCCATGGGATGCTCTCAATCCTGATCTCAAGATTGGTGATACAGTCAAGGGTAAGGTTGTTGTCATTGCAGACTACGGCGCATTCATTGAGATTCAGCCAGGCGTAGAAGGTCTCATCCACGTTTCAGAGATGAGCTGGTCTTCACACCTTCGCAGCGCTCAGGACTTCCTGAAGGTAGGCGACGAGGTAGAGGCTCAGATTCTTACACTTGACCGCGAGGAGCGCAAGATGTCTCTTGGTATCAAGCAGCTCAAAGAGGATCCTTGGGCATCTATCCTTGAGAAATACCCTGTTGGTTCAAAACATGCGGCAATCGTTCGCAACTTCACCAACTTCGGTGTATTCGTAGAGCTTGAGGAAGGTGTTGACGGTCTTGTTCACATTTCAGATCTTTCATGGACAAAGAAGGTTAAACATCCATCAGAGTTCACAGCAATCGGTGAGAAACTTGAGGTTGTTGTTCTTGAAATTGACCAGGAGAACAGAAGACTCAGTCTCGGTCACAAGCAGCTCGAGGAGAATCCTTGGGACGTTTACGAGGGCATCTTCAAGGTTGGCAGCATCCATGAGGGTACAATCACCAACATCAACGAGAAGGGTGCTACTGTAGTTCTCGAGTATGGTGTAGAGGGTTTCGCTCCTGCAAAGACTCTTGTAAAGGAAGACAACACCACTGCAAAGGTTGAGGAGAAGATTGACTTCAAGGTTATCGAGTTCAACAAGGGCAGCAAGAAGATCATCCTTTCTCACTCAAGAATAGCAGATGACAAGAAGAGAGAGGCTGAGGCCAAGGAGTACAAGGAGAGAAACGCAGAGGCTGATTCAATGCAGAAGGTTGTGAAGAAGATCAAGGCCAACATTGAGAAGACCACTCTCGGTGACATCAGCTCACTTGCAGCTCTCAAGGACGAGATGGAAAAATCAGCTAAGAACTAATGAATTTCAGCTTTACAACTCTGGGAACCGCTTCGGCGCTTCCCACTGTTGAAAGATATCCAAGCGCTCACATCCTCACGGTTCGTGAGCGCTTTTTCTTGATAGATTGCGGAGAGGGGACACAGATGCAGCTCAAGCGTGCAGGAATATCTTTCACCAGAATAGACAACATATTCATTTCCCACGTGCATGGAGACCATATCTTTGGTCTCCCCGGGCTTCTTTCAACCATGTCCCTTATGGGAAGGACTGCACCGGTTTTCATATATGCTCCTTCCGCTTTCAAGCCTTATCTTGATTTCTTCCTTTCATACCTTGGCGATGGCATAGCATTCCCTGTCAACTTCACCCCTGTATCCTGCAAGGAACCTCTGATGCTTGTAGAATTCAATAATGTTGAAATATTCGTTTTTCCGCTCAGACACAAGATAGAGACTTACGGTTACTTTTTCAGGGAGAAGGAACCGGCCTTGAACATACGCAAGGAAAAGATTGAAACATACAATCTGACATATTTTGAGATGGCCCGTCTGAAGGAGGGGCAGGATGTTGTGAGAGAAGACTGTGTCCTTGAAGTTGAGGAACTGACATACAAGCCATACGAGCCCAGATGCTTTGCATACTGCTCTGACACCATGCCTTTTGCTAAACTGGCGCCATGGCTACGTGAACTGAGTCAATACAGAAAACTCGATCTTCTTTACCACGAGGCCACATACGATGCTTCCGACAAGGAACTTGCAAAGAAACATTTCCATTCAACAGCTGTAGATGCTGCAAACTGTGCACTTAAGTGCAATGCAGGAAAACTGGTCCTTGGACATTATTCATCGAGGTACAGGAATACCGACAAAATTCTGGAAGACGCCAGAGCAATTTTCCCAGAAACTTATTGCGCAAAAGAGGGCAATGTCTTTGACATCCCGGTATCAAGACTTCTTTAACCTTTTTTCTCTTTCAAGTCTGCCCAGCGCCTGCCTGTAAGCTGCGGCGTTGCGGGAATGCTCGGACAATGTCCTGGCAAATCTGTGTGTCCCGTTGAATTCAGGATCGGCACAGAAATACAGATATGGCTCCTTGCTGTAATTCAGAACTGCGTCAATGGCCTTTATGCTTGGAATGCAAATTGGCCCTGGAGGAAGTCCCGGATACTTGTACGTATTGTAAGGTGAATCTGTAAGCAAATGTTCATTGAGTATTCTTGTGAGAGTGAAATCACCGATTGCGAACTTTATCGTTGGATCCGCCTGCAGCGGTATACCGCATTTCAGACGGTTCACATATACACCTGCTATCCGCTCATATTCCGGGGTATGATTGCTTTCCTGATTCACAATGGAGGCTATTGTAGCAATGTCCTTCCTGCTGAGGCCCATTTGAGCGGCTATGCTGTCTCTGCTTATTCCCTTGATGAAATCAGGCTCGCTTTTCCAGAACCTGTCCCATTCTTCGTGAAGCATTTGAATCAGTGATTCTGCGCTCTGGTCCCAATAGACCTGATAAGTGTTTGGAAGCACTTCATATATATTGCTTATATTGTCCGCCACTTCAAGTGAATCCGTCATGAGTTTCCATGAAATAATGCCGGCAAGCTCTCCTTTGGTGCGTATTGTACCTGCGATAGTAAGTTTCACAGGGCTTTGCCATCCGTTTTTCAGTGCTGCAAGCAGATAGTTGGTGCTCAAGCCTTTCTCAAAATAATAGTGCCCTGTGTGCAGATTGCTCTCTAGCCTGCGTTCCTGCGCCTTTCTTTTGAATGAATTCTTCCACTTGAGGTTTGGAACTATCCTGTCAATTACCTGATTGTACCCGCTTGTTCCGCTGATGTAAATCTCAACGTTTTCCTGTAGATTGGGACTTCGGTCTATCATCACTTCTGATAACTCATATAGCGCAAGTGCCAGTGCAATGGCTGATAATATTATGACAGTTATTGAACAGTCCTTCTCTTTCTTTTTCTGTGACCGCCAGCCGGATTTTGCCTTGTTATATATTTGTTTGAACATCTTTTATTCCTCTATGCAGGTTCTTATAGTGCAAAAGTAAGAAATTGCCATGCCATAATACCATTTAATTGTCATAAAAAGCGTATTTTTGTTATTGATTGTTTAATATTCGTTCAAATGGAAAAGAAACAGGTCGTTTGTGAATACAAAATCTACGATTCTATCATAGAACTACCGGAAGAGTACAGACAGGTTCTTGAAGCGGCTATTTCAGCAGCAGACAGTTCGTACTCACCATATTCCGGTTTCAGCGTAGGTGCGGCAATCAAACTCGGCAACGGTGTCATTGTCAAAGGTTCCAATCAGGAGAATGCTGCGTATCCATCCGGCTTATGCGCTGAAAGAACGGCAATGTTCTATGCTTCCGCAACATATCCCGGTGTCCCTATGCTGGTTCTTGCCATCGCTGCAAAAAAGAATGGAGAACTTACAAAGGAGATAACTTTCCCTTGCGGGTCCTGCAGGCAGGTCATGAAAGAGTTCCAGACAAGAGGAGGAAAGCCTATGGCGGTTATAATAGGCAGTGCCACAAAGGTTTTCGCAGTTGATTCCGCAGACGCACTCATGCCATTTGCATTTGACAATCTCAATGAATGATTCGATTGAGGATGGCTAAGGGGAAAAAAGAAAGGGTAAGCTACATATATCGCACCGCTACAACCACATACCCTTGCTGCCTTCCGGCCCTGGGGGAGTTCTGCAGGAGCTGGTCGTATATGACTTACCCGGGCACAAAGATATAACTTTTTATTTAATTATGGAATTTTCGTTCGATTATTTGATACAGAAGGCTGAAAAGCCGCTCAATATAGCTGTTGGATTGTCCGGAGGGGTGGATTCAAGTGTGGCCGCACTTCTGCTCAAACTGGCCGGTCACAACGTTATTGCCATATATATGCAGAACTGGCATGACATTACCGGAACACTTCACGGTGACTGCCAGTGGGAGGAGGAAAAGATTCTTGCGCAGATGGTTGCAAAGAAGATAGGCATTCCTTTTCATTTCGTTGACTTGAGTGAAACTTACAGGAAAAGGGTGGTGGACTATATGTTTTCAGAGTATGAGAAAGGACGCACTCCTAACCCCGATGTGCTTTGCAACCGCGAGATAAAGTTCGACGCCTTCCTCAAGTGTGCACTGGATCTTGGTGTTGACTATGTTGCCACTGGACATTACTGTAAGAAAGCCATCGCTGTAAATGAAGAAGGAAAGGAGGTTTACTCCCTGCTTGCCGGCGATGATTCCAACAAGGACCAGAGTTATTTCCTCTGCCAGCTCAATCAGGAGCAGCTCTCCAGGGCTTTGTTCCCGATAGGTCATCTTGAAAAGCCTATGGTAAGGAAGATTGCCAGGGAAGCAGGTCTTCAAAGTGCCGAGAAGAAGGATTCACAGGGAATATGTTTTGTTGGAAAGGTTGACCTGCCTGTTTTCCTGCAGCAGAAGCTCAAGTCAAAGGAAGGCGAGGTTGTAGAGATTTTTGCGAATAAGTTTCCATACAACAATTCTCACACAGCGATAGGATATTCAGACTCTTATTCCACAGACGAGTTGGAACAGCTTGCTAAGTCTGTAAGTTACAGGAAATCAAACGGAAAGGTGATAGGTAAGCATATCGGGGCGCAGTTCTATACGATAGGGCAGAGGCACGGATTGAACATAGGCGGACATCAGGGCTCCATTTTCATTATTTCAATTGATATTGAGAACAATATCATATACGTTGGCGAGGGCAAGGATCATCCGGGACTGTACAGAAAGGCCTTGCGAATACTTCCGGAGGAAATCCATTGGGTGAGGCCGGATCTTGAGATGAAGGACGGTGATTGCCGCAAATATCTGGTGAGGATACGGTACAGACAGCCTTTGCAGAAGGCAAGGTTGTTTAAACGTGCAGAGGGTATGTTCATTGTCTTTGAAAATGCGCAGCGCAGCATTACCCCGGGTCAGTTCGCTGTCTGGTACACCGCCGGTGGTGAATTGTGCGGAAGCGGTGTGATCAGCCGGTAGAACTATTCAATACTTGCTTTCTTCCTTGCGGCTTTCTTCTGTTCCTTTAGAAGCCTGCGGCGTTCCTTGTCGCGGATTTTCCTGAGTCTGGCCTGTTCCTTCTGCTCCTTTGTGCGCCTGGTGAAGAAATCGTGTCTGTTGTTGAACTCCTTCTGATAGCTGAAACCTATTCCTGTTCTCTGCTTGTTGTCAAGATAGTTGGAATATCTGTCGGCGGCATGTGAGAATAATGTGAGGCGTATCTTACCGTTTTCATCAAGCTTGACTTCAACGTCAATGTTTCCAATCACGTCACGGTCATCAGCCGCACGGTTGGTGTTGCCTATATTACCGTTGATAAGAATCCTGTTGTTGAACAAGGCAGTTGATACAGCAACGTCAAATATGTTCGTGCCTCTCTGGTCCGGCTGGTAATTCAGGCCAAGGTCCAGCGGAATGCCCAGCTGCTTGAGTATGCCGTTCAATTGATTGCTTACTATATCAGAAGCATTGGAATAGAGCAGGGTTGAATTGTTGGTGATTCCTGAACTTTCATCAGGTACGAAACCTCCTGATATCAGAAGTGCCGCAAACTGTTTCTGAACCTTGCCTTCAGTGTTCAGCGCACTTTCAACTCTCACTTTTGTTGCAGGATCAAGGTCGGGAATGTCAATCCTGACTTTGATGTTAGGATTGCTCAATGAGCCTCTGATGCCTATTCCGCAGTTCACGGGTCTTCTGCTCGCAATTCCTGTAGTATCTGAAATCAGTGTGTTTACAGCTGCCTTGGTATTGTATTCGGCTTCCAGGTCAAGATTTATGTCATTGACTCCGCCGTTGAAATTGATTCTTCCTCCCTGCTTCAATTTGAAGGTTCTGGATGCAATGGCCATGTTGTCAAACACGAACTTGTAGTCACCCTCGTTGATGGTATAGTTTCCAAGCAGGGTGAACTGGTCCTTGGATGGGTTCACATTGATATTGATTACACCATCTCCATTTCCGTGCAGAATGTCTCCTCTTTCCTTGTTGATTTCAATATACACATCGGCCAATTGGTTGGCGTTGGCCGTGAGGTTCACGCTTATGTTGGACTTTTCATTTCTTTTCTTCACCTCCACCGTATTGAAGAATATGTCATCGGAACTGTCATCGAATTCTTCCTTCCTGAATGTAAGAAGGTTGCTTGAAACGGCATTTGAACTGCTTGCCAGAGGAATGTGCAGAGATGAATGTGACGATGGCGTTACATTCAGATTGAGGTTTATATTATCCAGGGTTCCTGTTATGTCAATGTCCGCATTGGCAAAGATTCTTCCGTAATACTGAGGATTGTCAGACATTCCTGTATTAAGCCCGAGAATGTTTTCAAGCTTTATTCTGGCGTCAAGCTGAACGTTGCTGAACAGATTGTGCCTTGCTCCTCCATTTATCGTTCCTCTTCCACCCAAGCCATCGCTGATAGAGAGATTGTTGGCCTTAATCTCCTTTTCATTGATTGTTACAGGGCCATCTATTGTGTAACGTGCATTAGTGAAGTTGAACAGTCCGTTGAAACCGTTTATCCTGAAATTCCTGCTTTCAACCTTCAGGTTCTTTACCGGACCCTTGATGGAGATTTCTCCGCTTATGTTTCCTTTGATGTCCGAGAAAAGAGACGATATGAAAGGTTCTATCAATGAGGCTGAAAGTTCATGCATTCCACCACCGACATCCAGATAATTGTTTGCGGGGTCATAAGTACCTTTCATATTGAGCTTTGTATTTCTTTCAAGATGGTTGATAAGGCTCAGAGCATAAATGTTCTTGTCAGACAGATAGTTGCTGCTTATGTCAATCTTCCCTATAGGATATCTGTATATGGAGAGTGAATCTGCATGAATGTCCAGAAGCATTTCAGGTTCGCCGGATATATCCGAATATTCCGCCCTGCCTGAAACAAGGCCCTGGAAATCTATGGATCTTGTAAGTAATGAATTTAGAATGTTCAGATCAAACCTGTTCATCTCAACATAAAGTGAATCCCTTTTTTCGTCGGCACCTATCTTTTTACCAAGTACTCCTCCTGCATTTATGGACTGCGTATTGCTGGTTAAGGAAAATGAGTTCAGATATGAAGTACCGTCTTGTATCAACATTGAACAGTCACCGAAATTCCATCGTCCGCCCTTGAGAGTTATATATGAATCCTTGTTTATATTTATCTTTTTCCTTTCCCCTTCGAATGAAGCAATTGCATTTATGTATGCGCTATTGTTGCTTGTGGAATCGCTCCTGAACCGGAAGGTTGAATATATATGGTTCTCGTCCGCAATGAAATTTACGTTGGCTCTTTCCATTTTAAGTACAGGAGTATGAATTTCGCTGGTTATGACATTCAGACTGGTTTTATCGTCTTTGTTGTCCAGCTTTATCAAAGGATAATACAGAATATTGTGTCCATAGGAGATGCCTTTTCCATTGAAGCTTGCGGTGCAAAGACCGTCCCTATTTATTTCCGCGGAGAATCTGGCACCTTTCTCCATCCTGATTTCCGGACAGACGGTTGCAAAGAAGCTGCTTGTTTCGCCGAATTCCAGTGTCAGTGTGCCACTCATATCCTTTTTGATAAGAGAATCAATAGCAAGCTTTTCTCTTGTCTCCTTGATGCCTCCAATGTCAGGTATCTCACTGTACAGGTTCTTTGCAATAATTCCCTGAATGAATTCAACTATGTCAACATCGCCCTGATATCCGCCTTTTGCGAATGAGGAGTTAATGGAGGCTGTATATTTGTCTCCTACGGCGTTAGAATTCATTTCAATATCTCCCAGCCTGTGTGTTCCGTGCTCATTGACATAACGGGCTTTGCTTATGTTTATGTTTCCAAAGAGGAACCTGCCCGGCATTGCGCTGATTTCCGCATTCGTTGTGAATGATACAACGGCCATTGAATCCCTGTTTATAATATGAAGTTCAGCAAGGTTGGCGTATGGAACGGTCATATATGCCTTGTATTCATACATCTGTCCGTTGACAGTCCCGGATTTCAATGGGTTGAGTGCAAACACTCCCTGGCACATGAGATTCAGGTTGGGGTCGTGACAGATGATTCTTCCGTCAAAGCTGTTTCCGTTATAGAGACCGGCTGCCATTATGTCCGAATATGTGTAATCGCCCAATCCAAACTGTGACACGAATATGCTGTCTATGCCAATAAGCATTTTGTTCTGTGAATGCTTTACTATTTCCGTATTGAAATATGCCCTCGCATTGCATATGCCAAGCATTTTGCTTCCTGTAAACGCTTCAAGGTTCAGCCTGTCGGTAATAACCTTTCCTGATATGTCGTATTTGGGAGCACTTATAAGATTCTTTACAGCGATATCCGTGATAATATCTCCAAGCTCGGAACTGATTGTGCCTCCGGCAGTGAAATTGTCAAGTGGACCTTTCATGTATAGATTGGCCTTATACATTGTTCCCGGTGTCAGCCGTCCGATTGCAGAGAGCCCTTTGCTGTCAGAAAAATTGGAAAGCAATTCTGCAAAGCCTTCCGCAGTTATGCCGGTATTGGCAAGCTTTATATCAAACTCTGATTCTCTGATTTTCGGTAAGCCTTTTATCTCATACGAGAACTTCATGTCTACGTTGCCGTCGAGGCTCTCTATTGTCATATCCCTTCCTCTCATGTGTCTGACAGGTCCATCGGCTACACCGTACAATATATATGTTCCGGAGCAAAAAGGAAGGTTCGGGGAGAATTTTCTCAGTGTCCTCATACAGAATACCGTTTCGTTGAATTTTGCCTCAATGGAAACGGAATCCGTGAAAGTTGCAAGCGCATGGGCACTGTTATACCGGAGCCTGAAATAATCCATCTTCAACCTTGACCAGTTATCTGAAAGCAGCATGTCGTTGATGGCGGCAAGTTCCGAGTCCAATGTCAATTTCCCGCTCAGGCTCCGGCATTCAAAGCCGCTGGCTTCTCTGAATTTAACTCTCAGTATTCTTGCAGTAAGGACCTCATCCTCTAATCTTATATGTTTAATATCAACATCAATGTTGTTCAATCTCAAATCAGCCCAGTCTATCAGGGAATCCGCCGTAATCTGAGGTTTGAAAGGATTTTTCAGAGTGAATCTGAACCTGCTCAGCTTAAGTTTGGACAGCGCAAGGGCAAGGCCCGATTTTTCTTTTTCCTCCTTTGCTTTCTTTTCCATCTTGAAGATTCTTTCAAGATTGGTGCTTCTCAATTCTTCACTGTTCAGGTTGAAAACACCATTGTCCAGCTCAAGCCTGTTTGCTCCAAGCTTACCTTTCAATATGTCTCGTGTGGAAAGCGCTACTGACAATTTATGGCATGCCACAAGGGTGTCGCTCATATTCATTGCCTGCTGAATAGAATCGCACAATAAGGAGTCAGGGCAATGTGATACAATTGATATGTTCTTGACCACTATTCTGTTGGGCAAGACAAAATATATTCTTTCCAGATTAGCCTGTCCATCTATCTGGCTGTTTAGTTCGTTTATAACTCTCCGGCAGATTCTGTTCTGTATTAAGGGGAGCTGGATCAGAACGGAAGCAATGAGCATAAGCAGCATTGCGCCGAGCACAATTGCTGTGATTACTTTAGCCGCTTCCTCAATGATATGTTTCAATTTGGTACCCAAGATGCTCAACTTATCCTGTACATCTTACAAAATTACTTTTTTTCTGCTTATTTTTGCAAAATAAATGGATTGAAAACTATTATGAGTATATATATTCTTGGCATTGAATCATCCTGTGACGATACTTCAGCTGCCGTAATCAAGGATGAATATCTTCTAAGCAACACAATGGCCAGTCAGGAGGTTCACAGAATCTACGGAGGAGTAATTCCTGAACTCGCATCCCGTGCCCACCAGATAAACATTCTCCCTTGTGTTGACGGGGCTCTTAAAGCGGCCGGAATTACAATGGACCGGATAGATGCAATTGCTTTCACCCGTGGCCCGGGTCTGCTTGGCTCCCTTCTTGTTGGAACATCATTTGCCAAAGGACTTGCCCTTTCCTGTAACAAGCCACTGGTTGAAGTCAACCATCTTCAAGGACATATTCTTTCCCATTTCATCAAGCAGGAAGGCAAGGAGAACAGACATCCGTCATTTCCTTTCCTGGCTCTTCTTGTTTCAGGAGGCCACACACAGATAGTCAAGGTCACCGATTATCTCAATTTTGAAATTCTCGGACATACAATTGATGATGCTGTAGGAGAGGCATTTGACAAATGTGCAAAAATGCTTGAATTGGGCTATCCGGGCGGCCCTGTTATTGACAAGCTTGCCCATCAGGGTAATCCTCACAGATTCGCATTCGCCAAACCTCACATGCCGGCTCTTGACTACAGCTTCAGCGGCATCAAGACTTCCCTGCTGTATTTCCTGCGTGATCAGTTGAAGGATAATCCCGATTTTGTTCAGCAGAACAAGGAGGACATTTGCGCATCTTTCCAGCGCGCTCTCATAGACATTCTTCTTGACAAACTTGTAAAGGCAGTACGTCAGACAGGAATCAAGGAAATCTGCATTGGAGGCGGTGTTTCAGCTAACTCCGAACTACGTGAACGCATAGCTGCCGAAGGTATCAAACGTGGATGGAACACATACATTCCGGAATTCAAGTTTACAACCGACAATGCAGCAATGATAGCCATCAGCGGCCTTTTCAAATACAAGGCTGGCTTCAGAACCTCACTTGATGCTGCACCTATCTCCCGTGCCGCTGACATGCATTGACATTTTTCCACAGCGATAGTAAAACAATAAATTCCTCAGATTCGAAAAATGCGCGAAATTGAACTTGGCATTCCCGCTTCAAAGGAAGTCAACGAGGCTTTCCTTGCGCAGCGCGCCTCAAAGATCATAGGCATCAAGCCTTCAGAAATAAAGGAGATCAAGATACTCAAACGTTCTCTTGACGCCCGCGGCCCAAAGATACTTTACCGCTATCGTTTTCAGGTGGGGCTTGATGGAGAGGAACCTGTGGAACATTTCAGGAATGCAGAGCTGCAGGATGTGAAGGATCCATCGCAGTGCGTGATAATAGTGGGAATGGGACCTGCAGGTCTGTATGCTGCAATGACTCTACTGGAAAAAGGTATCAAACCAATCATCCTGGAAAGAGGCAAGGATGTTCATTCGAGGGCTGTTGATATGGCTCTGCTCAGCACAAGCGGCGTTGTGAATGAAGATTCCAACTACTGTTTCGGTGAAGGCGGCGCAGGAACATTCTCAGACGGCAAGCTCTTCACACGTTCAACAAAGAAAGGAGATATCAGGCGCATCCTGTACAGATTCGTTGAATTCGGGGCATCCGAATCCATCCTAATTGACGCTCATCCACATATAGGTTCCGACAAGCTGCCGCGAATAATAGAGAACATGCGCAAAGCCATCATAGCACATGGCGGTGAGGTACATTTCGAACACAGGGTTACAGATATTATCAAAGGAGAAGGCAACTGGAGCGTGAAGGTTGATGTGCTCAGCACAGGTGACACAAAGGTCTTCACGGCACCTTATCTTATTCTTGCGCAGGGGCACAGCTCATCTGACATATACAATATGTTCTATGACAAGGGCTGGGACATTGAGGCAAAAGGCTTTGCACTGGGTGTGCGGGCCGAACATCCTCAGTCGCTTATCAATGACATACAGTACAAAGGCAGATTCAATCCAACACTGCCGCCTGCGGAATATCAGCTTGTAACTCAGGCAAACGGCAGGGGAGTGTTCTCCTTCTGCATGTGCCCCGGCGGTATTCTGGTACCTTCCGCTACCAAACCCGGTACACAGGTTCTTAACGGTATGTCAAACTCACGAAGAAATTCCCCTTGGGCGAATTCCGGAATAGTTGTTTCAATAGAACCTGGCGATATCCCTTCATACAATAACTACGGACCTCTGCAGTTGCTTAAGTTCCAGGAAGACGTTGAAAAATCAATGTTCGATGTTTCCAATTCAATAAAGGCTCCTGCGCAGAGGCTTATGGATTTCGTGAACGGAAAGATTTCAAGGGACCTGCCAAAGAGTTCCTATCATCCGGGATGCGTGAGCGCTCCTTTGCACAAAATCCTCCCGGAGCACGTTTCATCAAGAATGCGCAGGGCGTTCAAGGATTTCAATAACAAGATGCGCGGTTATGCCACAAACGAGGCGCTCCTTCTTGGAGTGGAGTCAAGAACCTCCTCACCTGTAAGGATTCCACGCAATCCGGAAACAATGGAGCACGTTTCCCTGTCAGGACTTTATCCTTGCGGAGAAGGGGCGGGGTATTCCGGCGGTATAGTTTCTTCCGCTCTTGACGGTGTAGCGGTTGCCGAGAGGATAGCTCTCAAGGCTCATTTTTACGCTTGATTGCGGCAGTCACTTCATCTGAAAAACTTTGCCTTTCCTTGGCAAAGCTTTTTCATATTCCAGTGCCTGCCGCTACATTCGAAATATATAATTTGCCTCATAATCAATTTTAGCGTATTTTTGCATAATCCATTTGAAAATTAGCAATAAAAACATGAAAATTGAGCTTAACAAGGTAGTGTCACTTTCATATACCCTGGAAGTTGATGGCGATATCATTGAAACAGTAACTGCTGAAAGGCCAATGCAGTTCATTTTTGGAACCGGTTATCTTCTCCCTAAATTCGAGGAGAACATAAAGAACAAGACAGTAGGTGATACATTCGAGTTCACTCTCTGCGCAAAGGATGCATACGGTGAGGTTGTTCCTGATGCTATTGTTGAACTTCCTAAATCCATATTTGAGGTTGACGGCAAGATTCAGGAGGACGTCCTCAAGGTAGGCAATGTACTTCCTATGCAGGATTCAGAGGGTAACAGACTCAACGGAGCCATTGATGAGGTAAAGAAAGATACAGTTGTAATGAACTTCAATCATCCTCTCGCAGGCGAGTCACTGCATTTTGCAGGCAAGGTTGAAGCAATACGTGAGGCAACATCCGAGGAGCTTGCAAACGGACTCTTCGGTGAAAGATCAAGTCAGTGTGGTGGAGGTTGCGGAAGCTGCGGCGGCTGTGGCGGTGGAGACTGCAGCAGCGGTGACTGCGGATGCGGCGGCTGCAACTGATATATGACTTTAAAGAAAGACAGGACCGACCAAAAAGAATTCTGGCCGGTCCTTTTTAGTTATATACCAAGTGTTAAAATTCAATCACTTGACCGTCATAGCCGGCTTCAATGCTTATGCCATGAAGTGATTGCAGGTATGATGTGAGCTGTGCGTGTGTGCCTATCTGGTGGGAGAGGTGTGTCAGGATGTTTCGCTTTGCACCAATCCTTCTGAAAATATCTATCGCCTGTGGAAGGGAAAGATGGGAGATATGCTCTGTGTAGCGTATGCAGTTCAGGAATGCCACGCTGGCTCCTTCAAGCTTGATGAACTCCTCCTCCGGAATTGTCTTGGCATCGGTGATATACACCAGATTGCCTATTCTGAAGCCCAGGATGGGTAGCTTGTAATGATATACCCTTATGGGTGTGATTTCCAGTGAGATTTCAGTGTCCTGAGCGGCTGTTTCACCATTTGGCAGGACCTTTCCTGCCTTTATTGTCTTGTGCAGGGTGAAGGGTCTGCTGCCTATCAGATGAATGTCGAATTCAGGCACACCGGGATATTTTTCCTTTGCAAATGCGTATGAGTATTCAAGCTTCAGACCTTCAAGCACCCTTGGCTCCGCGAATATGCTGAACGGCTTCTTTGTGAAATAATTCAGCGAACGTACATCGTCCAGGCCGCCTGTATGGTCCTTGTGCTGATGTGTCAGAAGCACGCAGTCGAATTCCTTGAGATTGTTGTTGAGAACCTGCTGCCTGAAATCCGGGCCGCAGTCAATGAGTATGTTGAAACCTGCATATTGAACGTATGCTGAACATCTCAGCCTGCTGTCCCTGGGGTCCTTTGACCTGCACACTTCACAGTCGCAGCCAATCATAGGTACACCGGACGATGTTCCTGTTCCCAGCAATGTTATCTTTCCTTTATTCATTTTCATTTCTGTCTTTTACACAGTTCTTAATACCTGTTGACCAGATTGGAAGCTCTTTTATATAAAGTTTATGTAAGCGGCCGTCCGCTATCCTGAACATTAATCTTGCCGGCATATTCTCCGCCGAATTATCGTATATGTACATCCTGTCCACAATCCTGGCTATGCGTGCACAGTTTTCTATGGATTTTGCATACCGGCTCACGATTTTGTCAATGGGCACTGTGTGACCGCCTGCCATATATCGCCCGGCTATTCTGGCAGCATTGATTTTCGGGGAGGAAGTGGAAACGAAGAACACCCTTATGAAGTACCCTAGCTCTTTAGCCTTTCTTATGAAATCAACTTTTTCTTCCGCCGACAGAACTGTTTCAAATACGAAATCTTCTCCTTTTTCCAGAAGAGAGTATCGCAATTCAGTTGCATATTTTGCCGCTTTCATCACAGCTTCATTCGAATTCCAGTCACCATATCTGTCCTTGGCTACATCATCGGGATTTATATAAATGCAATCCTCGCCCCACTCATGCCGAAGAAGCTGTCTGGTGATTGTTGTCTTCCCTGAACCGTTCGGGCCGGCAATTATTATCAGGACTGGTTTTCTATCGTTCATATATTTTTCCGGTTGAATTGAAAGCTTTCAAAATACAGCTTTTCCGCTTTCTCATTTTCCAATACGGCGTTACGTGCAGCATCTTCCATAACGTGGGCCAATTCAGCATCGGTAGGTTCGCGTTTCATGCTGAAACGGTATGGCTTGCAGTATTCTTCCGATTTTTCAGCTTCCTGCGCAAGTAATTGTTCTATGAACTTCTTAAGGTTGGTCCCCTGAGACATTGCCTTTTGTGAAAGGATGGAGAATACCTCTTCTGGAATATCAATAAGCTTCCGTTTCATATATATATTATTTTTACAAAATTACTAATTATATATATCCTTTCAAAGAGTATTTTCAAATTTCAAGCAACGACAAAAATTGAAGAGTTTTCACTATTTTTGCGATTAACTTGATGAGTAGTTTCATAACCATAGATATGTCTGAATCAAAAGGAACCATATATCTCATTCCATCACCACTTTCTGACAGAGCTCTTGATGAAGTCCTGCCGCGCAGAGTAATGGATATCATACCTGATATCAAACATTTTGTTGTTGAAGGAATACGTACGGCTCGCAGATTCCTCTCGGCAGCAGGGCTTAAAGGGAAGATAGATACTCTGAATTTCTACGAACTTAACGAGCATTCAAAACCTGAGCTGGCAGATGAATATATTACACTGGCGATGGAAGGGAATGATATCGGAGTAATATCCGAAGCAGGACTTCCCGCAGTGGCCGATCCCGGTGCGCTGCTTGTTGCAGCCGCTCACAGGAACGGAATCAAGGTAGTTCCCCTGGTAGGTCCCTCTTCACTGATGATGGCTCTGATGGCAAGCGGTCTCAATGGACAGTGCTTCGCCTTCACAGGCTATCTGCCTGCAAAACCGGAACAGAGGCGTGATAAGATAAAGTTGATAGAAAAGGTCTCGGCTTCGCTGAAACAGACGCAGATAATAATAGAAACACCATACAGGAACAATCAGTTGTTCAACGATCTTATATCGGTATGCAATCCTCGCACAAGGATATGCGTTGCTTCTGACATTACCGGTGACAGGGAGAGTATTGTTACCAAAAGTGTTGCGCAGTGGAAGTCCTCAATCAAGGATGGCGCGCAGCCTCTGGACAAAATGCCCGCAGTTTTTCTATTGCTCGCCTGATTATTTTGTTTTTGGCCACAAAATCACTGAAAATGTGGCCTGGAAGCATGAAAATGGTGTTTTTGGCCACAAAATCGCCAAAAATGTGGCCGAAAATGTGTCTCGAAATATTGATTTATGGGAAAGATTGAACTTAACGGAATGAAATTTTACGGGTATCACGGTTGCTGTGATACCGAGAAGCTTGCTGGAGGAAGATATATTGTGGATTTCAGCGGGGAATATGACAGCAGCAAGGCGGAGTTCAGTGATGATTTGAAAGATGCCGTTGACTATTCAAAAGTTTATTCAATAATTGCGAAATGTATGTCGGAGAGAAAGAATCTGCTTGAGTGCCTATGTCAAACCATCGCAAGTGGAATAAAGAAGGAAATGCCTGAGTTCAAGCATGTCTGCATAAAGCTTACCAAGTTGAATCCACCGCTTCCAGGTGTCGTTGATTCTTCATCCTTCACCTGTAGCTTGTGATTTTCTTAATCATGATCCGCACCGATACCAGAGAAAATTGAGCATTGAAAATGAGCAGGAGTTTTGCAATAATAACCTTGGGCTGCAAGTTGAATTTCAGTGAAAGTTCAACCATTGCCAGAGAGTTCGAATCGCACGGATACATCCGCACAGCATATACAAAAGCGGCTGATCTGTATATAGTGAACAGCTGTTCCGTAACGGAGCATGCAGACAAGAAATGCCGCCAGCACATAAGGCAGCTGCACAGAATCAACCCCGAGGCAGTTATCGTTGTTACAGGATGCTTTGCACAATTGAAAAGCAAGGAAGTGAGTGAGATTGAGGGGGTGAACATTGTTGTTGGAATCGAGCATAAGGGAGAAATCTACAGTATTGTTCACAAATATTTTGATTCAAATGGCAAATTTAACAGCATTTGCAACACTTCAACTTTTACAGAATCACAAAGAGATAATGATATTGCTGTTCATAAGCAGATATTCAGCTGCAATATCACAGACGTAAACAGCGTTTTTCCTGCTTATTCCCAGGGCGAGAGGACCAGGTCTTTCCTGAAGATTCAGGACGGATGTGATTACAGGTGTTCCTATTGTACAATTCCTTTTGCACGTGGCGCAAGCAGGAATCTGCCAATAGAACTGCTGGTGAAGCAGGGAAAGGAAATTGCCGCAAAAGGTGTGAAGGAGATAGTTCTTACCGGAGTGAACACAGGAGATTTCGGCAGAACCACAGGAGAGAGCCTTCTTGACCTTCTGAAAGCTTTGAATGATATAGAAGGCATTGAAAGATACAGGATTTCATCCATAGAACCTAACCTGCTTACACGCGGGATCATTGAATGGATTGCTTCCGGCACAAAGTTCCAGCCGCATTTCCATATACCTTTACAATGCGGTTCCGATGCTGTTCTTGCAAAAATGCGCAGGCGTTATAACACAACAATGTTTGCCTCAAAGATTGATATGATACGTGAGATAATGGGCGATGTGTTCTTTGGAATTGACGTGATTGCAGGCTTCCCTGCCGAAACCGACGAATGTTTTGAGGAATGCTACAATTTCCTTGCAGAAAGGATCCAACCGGCTTTCATTCACGTATTTCCATATTCAATGCGTGCAGACACCCCTGCCGCACTTATGCCTCAAGTACAGGACTGCATAAAAACCAGACGTACACATCGCTTGCTTGAGCTGTGTGACAGACTCTATGCTGAATATGTTGCACGATTTAAGGGCACAACTCAGAAAGTATTGTTCGAATCCACCAAGAAAGGTGGCATGATGTACGGATACACAGGTAATTACATAAAGGTTGAACGCCCTTACGACCGCAGGCTCATAGGTTCAATCGTTGATGTAACGCTATAATCACGCAGCCTTCCTTGCCATAAGTCCCACCGGCTTGCCGTTCCTGGTAATCTTCCAGCCTATGATTGCAACAATGTAGGAGATGATAGGGGAGAGTATGTTGAAGAAGCAGTAAGGCACGAATACCAGCTGTGACATTCCAAGCGTTGCTGACTGGAAAATGCCGCAGGTGTTCCACGGAACGAACACGGATGTCACTGTTGCGCTGTCCTGGAGCGAACGGCTCAGAAGTTCCGGATTGAAACCATGGTCCTTGTATGCCTTGCTGTACATCTTTCCAGGAAGAAGAATTGCAATGTACTGGTCGGCAATTATGAAGTTGCAGACAATACAGCTGAGCAAGGTTGAACCCACCAGCTGAGGTGCGGTCTTCAAATGCTGCATCATCCTGCTTGTGATTGATTTGAGGAAACCTGTTGCATCAAGCATTCCGCCGAAAGCAGAAACGCTCAGAACCAACCATATTGTATTCATCATTCCGCTCATGCCTGAAGTGCTTGTAAGTTTGGCAATTATCTGTGAGGGTCCCTGGACATCCACAGGGCAGGTGAGCACCTTGAAAATGCCGTAGAATCCGCAGCCAAGTTCGCCGAGGAATCCACCGCCAAGTTGTGAAGCAAGTCCGTCAGGTGCAATCTGAACAAAAATCTGAGGCTGGAAAAGCACCATTGCAACACCTCCGAGGAGCGCTGAAGAAAGCAGTGTGATGAAAGGACTTATCTTCTTGCATATCATGATTATTGTGATTACCGGTATGATAAGCAGCCATAGACTTATGTTGTATGTACTTGCTATTTCCTCGCACTGTGCCGCAACATCAACGTTGTTGCTTCCGCTTATCTGCGTGCCGGCAATGAAGAAAATGATGGCGCTGAGTATGAATGTTGGTACAGCCGTGTAGAGCATGTATTTGATATGGTCATACAGATTCACGCCCGCAATTGAACTCGACAGATTGGTTGTATCTGAAAGCGGGCTGAGTTTGTCACCCATATATGCACCTGAAATGATTGCTCCTGCAAGCCATCCGTCGGAGAATCCAAGAATCTGGCCTGCACTGAGCATTGCAATACCTATTGTTCCAACGGTTGTCCAGGAACTTCCAATCAGTATTGAAATGATACCCGTGAAAAGAAAGGCAACAAAGAGGAAGATCTTTGGACTTATTATTTTCAGACCGTAATAAATGATTGTTGGAACAACGCCGCTCTGAATCCACGAAGCAGTGAGAGCACCTATCATAAGTATGATGAACAGCGTGCTTCCCATCTTGAAGATATTGTCAAGTATGCCGTTTTCAATTGTCTCCCACTTCTCCTTGTACTTGAACATTGCAATGACACCGCCAACCAGTGTTGCAGTGAGCAGGCTCAGCTGCGAAGGGCCCTCGGTGAAGCTGTCACCGAAACACAGGGCGCAGACCACCATGAGCAGAATGAGTACGGCTATTGGTATTATTGAAATGCCAAGCGAAGGCATCCTTACACTTCCATTGTTGTCTTCTGTTGCCATAATTTTCTTCCAATCAATTGATTATAATCAGTTTCCGTTTATGTTGCAGTCCTCGAAAACCAAAGATGGTATATCCCAGCTCCTGAATTCCAGAGCATCGTTTTCTGCTGCACATATATTATTGAACAAAGTTACCAAATTACCGCTGAAATTCATACCGGAAACGGCTGTTATGACTTCATTGTTTTCAATGAGGAATCCTTCAATGCCGTATGAGAAATCACCTGTAGCTGTATTGCAGTTGCCCCCGTTGAAGCCTGTAATCAATATGCCATCGACCAGGTTGGCATTGCCGAAAGGCTTGATGGAAAGGATGGTAGGTTCATCCACTGTGGGTTCCTTGCCCATCTGAGCTGCTTCGTATGTACTCAGATATTCCTTTGCAACCACGCCTTTGTCTATCATCAGGCAGTCCCTTACTTCCAGCCCCTCACTGTCCCAGAGTCTTGACGATGTCCTGCCCTGCATCACAGCCAGATCAAGAATGCTCAACTTGCTGCTGAAAACCTTGCTTCCGAGCCTGTTGAGCAGAAATGAATTGTTCTGCGCCAGATATGCCCCGCTGAGAGCCTCCGCCATCGGCTTTATCATATTCTGAGCCACCAGAGTATCAATCTTCACTCTATATTTTCCACTGGCGATAGTTCTTGAACCTGTCTTTGCCTTTGTCCTCCGATATGCCTTTTCACCGCATCCCTGCCATTCCAGATTCTTGAAGAAAGGCGATGAAGCGAACCAGTATGACTGCGGCCTCCTGTCACCATCCTTCAAGGTGCATTCTGCTGAAACCGTACTGCTTGTGTATTCGGAAAGACCTGAGAACCCTTGGGAATCAAGAATATATTCGCTATAATAAAGGTCCGAGAAAGAGGAGCTTGCCGAAACAAGACCTTCCTTGTCCTTCATTTCGTCAAATATGGCGAAAGCAATTGCCTTTTTCCTTTCCGGGCCTGTAAACTCAAATGAACTGTCATTGAGTCCAAAGTCCTGGCTCTGTCCCTTGAAATAGTATCTCTTTTCAGGCAGTTTTCTGAATCTGTCCTTCTCAACATATTCAAGAGTACTTATGCATTCCTTGACGAAGTCCTCCAATTTCTGTTCATCAAGCATATTGGTTGAGAAGCTTCCGTAATGTCCGTTGCTGAAAATCTCTATGCCCAGACTTCTGTCCGCAGCACCTATGATCTTCTCCAGCTTGCCGTCGCACACTTCGAACGTATTGCTTATGCCATTGCTCAGGACTATTCTTGAGGCGTCCGCACCATTTCTCAATGCACTTTCCAGCGCTAAGCCTGCAATATCCTTTTCAATATCTTTCATCATTAAATGATTATCATAAATATTTTAAGAATCTCCTCCTACTATCAATCTTGATACGGATACAGTAGGCATTCCGCAGCTCACGGCGCATTGCTGTTCCTTGCCGCAAACCCAGGATGAATTTGCAATTTCAGCATTGTTGCAGACCATTGTAATATCCTTGAGAACCTGCGGCCCGTTGCCGATTATATTGATATCCTTTACCGGCTGTGTCAGATGCCCGTCTTCAATAAGATAACCGGCCTTCACAAAGAAAGTGAAGTCACCTTCCCCAATCTGAACCTGCCCGTTAGAGAAATCTTCCACATATATTCCATTCCTTACACTTGCGATGGCCTGGCTTTCCTCGCAGTCTCCGCTTTCCATATATGTGCATCTCATCCTTGGGATAGGAGGGAAGCGGAAATCCTCGCGCCTTCCGTTGCCCGTGCTTTTCACACCGAAATAGTTCGCCGATATTCTGTCATGCATGAATGATTCGAGTACGCCGTCCCTTACAAGATATGTTTCCTGTGAAGGAATGCCTTCATCGTCAAAATTCAGCGAGCCTCTGTTCATTTGTACAAGACCGCTGTCAACAATATTGATTCCCTTGTTGCATATCCGTTTTCCAAGCGAATCAGTGAATATGGATGTTCCCTTTCTTATGAAATCAGCCTCAAATGCGTGGCCAACAGCTTCGTGCAGGAGTATTCCGGAAGCGCCTGATGCCAGAATAACTGGCATTTCGCCCCCTTTGGGCTGCTTTGCAGTGAACATGAAGCTGCATTGTGCGGCCGCCCGGCTGGCAACTTCTTCAATCAGTTCATCGGTGAGCATCTCAAATCCGCAGCGGAAGCTTCTGGAGCAGGAACCGTTCTCAATCTTTCGGTCTTTCTGACCAACGCACTGTGCAATCAGCGTTACCATGGGCATTGTATCGAAGAAAGTTTCGGATTCGCTGTTGAAATATAGAACATGAGTGAGCGAATCCCTGAGTGAACATATCACTTTTACAAACTCATCGCCCTTGCTGAATATTGATTTTTCAAGTGTTTGAAGTACAGGAACTTTCTGTTTTACTGTATATTCATCCCATCCCTTTTCAATGTGATAGGGAGAAACTGCCGGCCTGCCTACCTGCTGGAAGTCATATCTGGATTGTATACCTATCGCAAGTGGAAGATTTTTGTTTGAATCCGCAATGCTGGCTGCCACCCTGGCGGCGCGGAGCATGTCCTCGAGTTCCGTGCTTTCTGCGTATGCATAACCTGTGCATTCACCCTTTACGGCCCTGATGCCTACTCCATAGTCCTGGTGGCTTGCGGCGTTCCCTACAATATGCTCCTTGAGAGTCAGGGAGTTGGCAACGCTGTACTCGAAATAAAGGTCTGCAAACCGTGCTCCCTGTGAGAGAGCGGTCTGCAGAACTTTATTCACATCGTTGGTGTTTATTTTAAACAGTTCAAGATATTCCCGATAATCCATTGATGCTATTTTCTGATGAGAAGCAAGGCGTCCGGGTTCTCGGACATGTCCTTCAGTTCGTATTTATAAACGAATTCCCCGTTAGATGTATTGGTGATGCTGTCAACCAGTTTCCATCTGTTGGTGCCAGCCTCGTCCTTGTCGTTGACCTTGCCTGGGACCCACACATATACATTGTAGCTGCCTGGCTTCAGATTCTTGATCTTATAGCTTGCTTCAGCCTTTCTGGCGTTATCCCTTGTTGCCATCACCTTGCCGGTGAAAGTCACGTAGCGGTCAGTCCTTATAGCCTTCAGGCCTTTCTTGCTGTTCGGTGCCGGAAGCAGAACTCTGTCCGATGTACTTATCTGCAGATAGTCCATAATTGATGCAAGATTGTTTTCCATTCCCATTTTGCGGAGGTTGTCGGTTGTCACCCATACTCCGGTTGAATCGTGATGGTAATATCCGTACGGTGTTTCAAATGTAATGGCCGGAGTCCTTTCCTTGAACTGGTTCCAGAACCATCCTTCCATATATCTTTCCGCACAGCCGCTGTATGAGAGCTCGTCGTTGTTGAAATATGGATTGCCGCTTGTGGTTGTGCTGCAGATGAGCATAAGCTTGCGGAAACATTCATCCGAGGTTGATTCTGCTGAATGTACCCAGAATGTAGCACTGTTGTCAATCTGGCTGTGCATGTTGAGCACGAGGTCAATCCTGTGTTTTGAAAGGAGTGAGTTCAGGAAACGTTTCATGTTCTTTACCTCAACAGCTGTCTGGTCATTTCCTCTTGCCCAGTTGATTTCAAGGTTGATTCCTTCCATATTGCTTCTAGAGCAGCCGCCAGCAACGCCATCGGGGTTAGTGAAAGGAAGAATGAAGAATACTGCCTTCTCCCTGAGTTCCTTTGCCATCCGGCTGTCAGCTGTTATTCCGTCTATGATACCATCAAGGTTCCAGCTTGCTGGTGACTCCGATGGATGTACTCTTCCGTGTATATACACTATCTTCTTTCCCTTGCAGGCCTTTTTCAGAAGTTGTTCTGTGATTTCGCTGCTGCCTGCGTTGTATTTGTTTGAGATTCCCTTTATTCCATCGGTGATTATGAGCAGCGGCATTTCAAGGCCTCTGGTGCTCTGACCTATGCCGCTCAGTAACACACATTCGTTCCTGTTCCATTCGTGAACTCTTTTCATAAGCTTTGAGTAGGTGTATGGAACATAGTATGCTACGTATACGGAATCATTTTCGAATGTCTTCTGAACATTGAATCTGCCAACTCTTTCCTCTTCATTGAAGTGGATGTACTTCACACCATCGTATGAATATACGGCACCTGTAGGGTCTGAATTGGTGAACTTGAGGTTGATTGTCTGACCTTTGCAGTTCTTTATGAGGAAGTGGAACCATCTGCTGCTTGGAGCGAGCGATGTGTCAACTGGATTCAGCGGGTCAACCTGCGCTTCTATTTCGTACTTGTAAACAGTGACGTTGCTCTGCCCGTTGGATGTGATGTTATCCATTCCAACGAGTTCGGCTTTCTGCAATGATGCATTTTCAAAATCCGCCGAAAAAGTGATCTGAGCATGGCTGTTTGTACTTGTAAACAGACAGACTAGAATCAATACGATTGCTGAATATATTCTTTTCATCTTATAAAGTATTTGTTTTCTGGTTTTTGTTCTCCTTGCTTTCACGCTGGCTTACGGACCAGGCAAAAAGTGCGAAATCTCCCAGGCAGGGGTCTTCTGGAAATACTTCCCTGAGCGCCTCCGTTATTTCCATTGCAGTTCTCAGGTTGGCTGAATTACGATTGGTGAGTCCGAGTTCCATTGCAGTTCTGTGAACGTGAACGTCAAGAGGTATTATCAGGCTTTTTTTGCACGTGTTTTTCCACAGCCCCAGATCTACTATGCCATCATCCCTTACCATCCAGCGGCGCATCATGTTAATCTTCTTGTTTGCGGCGTTCGGGTCTGTTTTCTGGCCGTATATTTCAGTTCTTGTTTCTGCCTGGTCAAGCTCTTCAAGGGATTTACCGCCATTCTTGAAGAAACGCTGCAAGTTGGAACAAATAAATGCGAACTCGCTCCATTTTATGGTTCTGTGCAGTGATGAATCATTGCTTTTCCAGTTGCCGTTCATCACATACTCAAACGGTTTCCAGTTCATTGCATCAAACATTCTGTTGCAGTCCCTTACAATCATATCACGTCTGCCCCAGGCCAGGTGTGCTGCAAGAATAGCACTGATCTCCACATCCTCCCTGCAAACCTGTCTTGCACTGGTGCTGCAGGAACTGCTGTCATTAACCAGAGAAAGGTCATGCTCAGCATATTTGCAGTTGAAATCACTGCAGAGAACAGCAAAATGCTTCGGGAAGATTATAGGGTCATTCCTGAAGTATCTGGTGTTGTTGTAGGCCGCAGCAAGTTCTATCAGTCTGTCTTTTGCCTTTTGTTCCATATACTACAAAATTACTGATAATTTCAGTTAAAAATAAAAAAGCGGCTGAAGTTTCAACCGCTTTTTTATTCCTTGTTAATGGTGTTACATTATTTGTTCTTCTTGTAACGCTGGTAGAACTTATCAACCATACCGGCTGTGTCAACCAATTTCATCTTACCTGTGTAGAATGGGTGAGATGTGTTGGAAATCTCAAGCTTTACGCAAGGGAAAGTCTGACCATTAACTTCGAGTGTTTCTTTTGTGTTAACGCATGAACGTACAATGAAAACGTTCTCGTTTGACATATCCTTGAAAGCTACAAGACGGTAACTTTCGGGATGAATACCTTTCTTCATTTCTTTGAAATTTTGGTGATAAATAACTTTTATAAAAGCAGGCGCAAATATAGTAAAATTATCTTTCTCTTGCTGAAATTTTTGCAAGAAGTTTCAGAATTTCAAGATAAAGCCATACCAAGGTAACCATAAGAGCGAACGCACCGTACCATTCCATATATTTCGGAGCTCCGTACATTGCTCCCTGCTCTATCATATCGTAGTCCGTGAGCAAGGAGAAAGCAGCTACTGCACATATTACAACGCTGATTCCAATGCTCAGAGGGCTGTTCCCAACAAGCAGTGAAACATTTGCACCGAACAATGATGCTATTGCTGTTCCTGCATAGAATACCAATATGCTTATCAATGCAAGATTTATTATTTTCCTGAACTTGTTGTTGACCTTGATTATTCTTGTGTTATACAGAATGAACATGAGGAATGCGCAGGTAAGGGTTATTGCCACTGCTGGAAGAACAATTCCCATCTGGCTGGATGTTCCTTCAGGATTGATTGAGAAATTGTAAATGGCGCTTACAACACCCAGGGAGAGTCCTTCCGCCGCTGCATATATTGGAGAAAGGTATGGAGCTGTCTTTGGTTTGAATGAAATGATCATAGCAAGTATGAAACCTACTATGAGTCCTCCCCAGAGATAAGGCATTGTTGCATTCGGATTTGCAGCGCCGTAGAACATTTTCCAGGTATATCCTCCGGCCAGCATGATGATTACAAGCAGCAGGAGGGATTTGGCCATTGTACCTTTGATGGTCATTGACTCACTGTAGCTTTCGGTACGCAATTTCTGGAAAATGCTCTGGTTTAATGTAGGATTTGCCATAATTGATTCTTGTTATTTGTTATACAATCATTTTACACGGAAAATCTGGTCATCTTCATACAGAATGAACTTCTTCGCCTTCCTTATCCATTTCTGTTCCTCCACCTTGAGATGTTCCTTGAGGTCTGTATATGAACTTTCACCATACAGGAAATCTGCAAGCTCCTTGTCTCCGAGCATCAGTTCCAGAATGGTCTTGTTTGAATCCATTCCGGCCTTGATATCAGTATTGAACAGGAACGATGACGTATTCTCCTTTACGAAACGTATCATTCTCAAATTGTGTGCCAAAGGACAATATTGCAGACTTGGGTTCATAATAATCTGAAAACCAAGGCATAACTCATCTGCGTAAATGTCATGTCCAGGGATGAAATCGGTGACTCTCACAAAAGCACCATCGTCGTACAAAGGACTTTCCTTGCTGTTCCAGCCTGAAATGCCGTGCTCCTTCAGATAGGGCAGAAGTTCACTGAACCAAGGGGCTCCGAACAGCTCGTATGGGCGTGAAGTACCTTTGCCGCAACTTACATTGGTGGCTCCCCACAATGCCGTGCCGCTATACATTGCGGCAGTGAACAGTCCGCTGTTCTCTTCTCCAACAGGTATGCTCCAAGGCATTATGAAATTGAAGCTTTCAGAGCCTTTGTAAGAGATTATATGCAATGCGAATTTCGCATTCACCTCGTTATGGAAGTATGTGGCGAGTTCACCTATCGTGAGTCCGTGTTTCTGTGGTATTCCAGCCACTCCGATTTCTGACCTGTAGCCCTCTCTGAGCATGGAGCCTTCAACACAGCGTCCTGCAGGATTCTGTTTGTCCACAACATATACCGCTATGTCCAGGGAATTGTCCTTGAACGTTCTGAAAAGCTTCAGGATAAGGTTGGGATACGGACTGTAACGTACACCGCTGTCCTGAAGTTCAATGATCAGTGCATCTATGCTGGAAAGGTCTTCCGCTTCAATCTCGTCTTCAGGATTGAATATCTTTTCAAGGTTCCCCCGTTTCTGAAGAATCTCCCATAGATACTCACCTGATGATGGATACCAGGCACTGTTGTCGCATAAAACACCCAAGCTCCCCTTGTGGAGGAGCTTGTCTTCCTGTTCGAATATGGAGCTTGTTCTGAATGAAAACATCAGGCAATGATTTTACTTATTTCCGCTTTCACTTCTTTTGCAAGAGCGTTGGCACGTTCTTCGTCAGCGGCTTCGGCGTAAATTCTGATAATCGGTTCGGTGTTCGACTTCCTTAACTGGAACCATTCCTTCCTGTCATTGAAATCGACTTTCACACCGTCAATGTCATTCACACTGCCCAAGCTTGAATACTTTGCCTTTACAGCTTCTAGTATCCTGTTAATCAGAGACTGGTCGGAAATCTCTATCCTGTTCTTTGAAATGAAATAAGGAGGGTAGCTGTCTCGGAGCTCGGTTGCCTTCATTCCTTTGTGAGCCAAGTTGCTCAGGAACAATGCAACTCCCATATAGGCATCTCTGCCATAATGCAGTTCAGGGAAAATAACGCCACCGTTTCCTTCACCTCCAATCACTGCTCCTACCTCCCTCATTTTTGTTGTTACGTTCACTTCACCTACGGCAGCACTGAAATAGTTCTGACCATAGCCTTCGGTAACGTCCCTGAGGGCTCTTGTTGAAGACATGTTGGAAACTGTAGGACCTTTCTTGCAGCTCAATACGTAATCTGCAACGGATACCAGGGTGTATTCCTCTCCGAACGGTGTTCCATCCTGGCAGATGAATGCCAGACGGTCAACGTCAGGGTCAACGGATATTCCCAGATCCGCTCCGGCAACCTTCACTGCGTTTGAAAGATCAACGAGATTGGCAGGAAGCGGCTCAGGATTGTGGGCGAAATCTCCGCTTGGGTTGCAGTTGAGTTCAATGCATTCAACTCCCATCTTATTGAGAAGCAAAGGCATTGTAACACCGCCAACTGAGTTGATGGCATCAAGAACGACTTTGAATTTTGCGTTCTTGATTGCCTTTAAATCAACCAGTTTGTTGTTCATTACAGCATTGATGTGAGCATCGGTGAAACATTTGTTCTCAATTGTTCCAAGAGAAGTTACTTCGTTGAAATCAAATTTTTCAGCTTCAGCTACTGCAAGCAGTGCCTTGCCTTCAACATCAGGAAGGAACTCGCCTCTTTCGTTAAGGAGTTTGAGAGCATTCCAGTGTTTCGGGTTATGCGATGCTGTTATGATAATGCCACCGTCGGCATGCTCGAAAATAACAGCCATTTCAGTAGTTGGTGTGGAAGCAAGTCCGGCATCAACTACGTTTACACCACAGGCTATGAGAGTGCCGCAAACAATTGAGCGTACCATTTCGCCGCTCATTCTTGCGTCACGTCCTACAACAACTTTATAAGAGTCCTTCCCGGGAAATTTCTTCTTAAGCTGGTCAGCGTATGCGGAAGTAAACTTGACAATATCAACAGGAGTCAAGCCTTCGCCCGGTACGCCTCCAATTGTTCCTCTGATCCCGGATATTGATTTTATCAATGACATGTTAAATGGAATTTATATTTATCTTCAATTAAAGTGCAAGGAATGCTGCTGCAAAAGCAAGAATTGCATAGAGCTCAGGGAATACGGCGAGGATAAGGGTCTTTCCGAATACATCGTGACCGTTAGCCATTTCATTGATACCGTTTGCAACGAGCTGTGACTGCTTGAGAGCTGAATACAAACCTACAATACCAAGAGCGATACCTGCTGCGCAAAGTGCGAGTGAGCTGTTGAGTGTGAGCTCTTCAACTGCCTTAACTTTGTTAAGCATGAGGAAGAAGCCGGCGAATCCATAAAGACCCTGTGTAGATGGGAGAGCGCAGAGAATCATTGACTGTCCGAAAATATCAGGGTTCTTCTTCAATGATGATACGGTTGCATTACCGCCAATGGTTACACCGATTGAACTACCAATACAAGAGAATATCAACATGACTGCCATACCGGCATAAGCTAAATAAAATGTGTACATAGTGTTTTAAATTATTAATTATTATTTGTTTTGTTCTTTTTTCAATGGTCTGAAAGGACGGCCGCCTCCATCAAATCCTGCGTTCTTGTAGAATTCCACAAATGTAAGACGCATAGGATGTACAAATGCTCCAAGTGCGGAGAGGAACAGTACCATTGTATGCCCTATGAGAAGCATTATTGCGCAAAGCAGCCAGCCTGCGTATGGTATGTTCAGCAACTGTCCTGAAATGGAGTTGACTACAAGACCAAGGATACCGCCGGCGGTTCCCAGTCCGAAAAGTCTGATATATGACAGGATGTCACCGAAGAATCCTGTCACGTCATAGAATGCGAAAGTTCCTTTTCCAAGCCTTGCGAATATGTTCCTTGAATTGGATGAGAACAGGAGTATCATTACAAGTCCTGCATACAATGTAAACATGCTCCATTCAGGCATTTCCTTTATTCCGCTGGTTTTTGTATCGAACGCAAATGCAAACCATACAAGCACAATGGCCCATCCGAAATGATTCAGACCGTTAGGGAAGCCTTCATGCTTGATTGTGAATATTCCGTTCAATATTCTTCCGAAAACTATCTGTGCTATACCGAAAGCAATTGCAAACCAGAACATTCCCATATCATCAAGGAACATTCCGGCAGCCTTGTCACTCATTGGGAAAAGCTCATAGAGCTTTGCACCGAAGAATGTTCCGCTGAGCAGAGGCATTATTGTACTTCCAAGTCCGAGAAGGAACACAAGCTTTCCTATGCTTGCAAACTTAGGAAGCTTGAAAGCAGCGAACAGTCCGCATATCATAAGAAGGATACCATATCCCATATCTCCCAGACAGAGTCCGAAGAAAAGCATATAGAATATGCAGAAATATGGTGTGAGATCCTCTGCGTTGTAGTGCGGCAGAAGGTACATCTGGCCTATAGGCTCGAAAAGTCTTGAGAAAGCATTGTTCTTCAGCGCTACAGGAGGATTGTCCTCCAGTACAGCTTCCTGTTTCTCCCAATACACCGGCATTGTGTCCAGCAGTGCGGTGACTTTTTCTGAACTATCGGCAGTGGAAAATCCTTCAAATACTGAAAGAAGTTCTTCAGAAGCTTTTTCAGCTCCCTTGCCAGCAAGGTAAACATCGAGCTCGTCCTTTATGATATCTCTCTGTTTCTCAAACTCCTGAGCACGCAGAGACAGTGCATAAAGCTTGCAGTCCACCTCATTCTGATGAGCGGTGAGAGATTCAATTTCCCTGCGTACCTCATCAGCGGTTCTCTTAGGGAACTGCACTTCAGTGAGAGGGAAGGCAAATTCTTCACCTGCCTGTGAAAGGACTGTGAAACATACCTGGTCGCCTTCAGAAATAATGTGAAGAGGCCATGTCTGATTCCACTCCTCCTTGAAAACCTTTGGAGAGCAGGAATAGAAGTGTGCTGTAAGCCCCAGTTCAGTAATCCTTTCAAGGTCGCCATTATTGAAACTGCCCCAAGGCTCAGCGTATGCCGCTTCGGCTGCGAGCTGGCTTATCTGACCGGCAATCTCCTTCTTCTCTTTGATGAGGGCTGTTGTGTAACTGAGGATATCTGCGTAGGAAAGTTCCTGTTTTGCAGCCTTTTCAGTATCAATTGCCTTGGCGGCAACGGCCTTGTATTTCTGCAGCCATCCTATTGTAGTGTTGTAATCCCTGATGTCCTGCATCTTCTGCCTGGAATTGGAATCAATGGCACGGTTGCTTCTTGTTATATCTACCAGACCCGCCTTTGAGAGTTCCTCAAGGAAGCTGTCAACGTCTTTGTGAAATATCACAAAGTTGAATTTATCCATTTTCTTTATCATTGTTCTTCCTCCTCTTCCTGTTGGTGTCTGTTCTTTACTATCTTCTGTGAAGCCTTGGAGAGGTTCTCCTCGTCTTCCATATATCTCTTGATCTTCCTGATTGCTTCCTGATATCCGGGTATCTGAACCTTCTCATAAAGATTCACTTTCTGAGTGGTCCTCTTCCTGGATGTATCGAGAAGTCTCATCTTCTCAAGATAAACCTCGGATTCTATTCCTATCTGTGCCAGATGCTGCAGAATTTCTATTCCAAGAGGATACCATAAAGGCTTCTTGAAAACATCGAATTCCTTGACGTCGAAAATGACTTCCTTCAATGCGGGAGTCTTGACTCCGGCAACTTTCTCAGTGTACAGGATAACGTCCTTGACTGAAATAAGTCCTCCTTCGAATTCATTCCACAGTGCGGACAGATAATCGTACGAATTCAGCGAGGTTTGCAAATCTTCCTTCAGGGCGTCACTCTTCTTCTTGGCTTTCTTGACTTCAACGCGCAGCGCGCTCTCCTTGTTCTTGAGGGTAGGGAGGGCGTTGGTTCTGACCTTGAGCTGCTTGCCAAGTTCGTTGAGAGACGTCTTGTTATATTGGAATTTAATTGCCATCTAACTGAATATTAAATGATTAATTGCCTTTCCAGTATTTGTCAACAAGGGATTGCTTGATGTTCAATTCCTCTTTCTTGAAATATTTTGCAAACAGTGCCCAGGCTGTGTCGAGCATCTGGTCTATCTTTATGTTAACGTCGATTGCAAGAAGCTGGTTGGAATAATCCTTTGCGTATTCAAGGCATCTGTTGTCGTAATCACTGAGGTCAAAGCCGTTTTCAAGCTTTGTCTTTGCACTGGCAGCATCTGCGAACAGACGAACACCGGTGTTCATTACCTGAGAGTGGTCCTCCCTGGTCTTCTTTCCCTGAACGAGCTGTTTGAGTCGGCTCAATGAACGGAACGGGTCAACAATCACCTTTCCTGTATCGGTATCGGTTCTGAGGAAGAGCTGTCCCTCAGTGATGTAACCTGTGTTGTCAGGAATGGCGTGTGTGATGTCACCGTCGTTCAATGTTGTCACAGCTATGATTGTGATTGATCCTCCGTCAGGAAGCTGTACCGCTTTCTCATATATCTTTGCAAGATCTGAATAGAGTGAACCAGGCATTGAGTCCTTTGAAGGAATCTGGTCCATACGGTTGCTCACGATTGAAAGAGCATCGGCGTAAAGGGTCATGTCTGTGAGGAGCACAAGTACCTTCTGGTTCTTGTCAATAGCGAAATACTCAGCTGCGGTAAGAGCCATGTCAGGCACCAGCAGACGCTCAACAGGAGGCTGCTCGGTTGTGTTCACGAAACTGATGATTTTCTCAAGCGCACCCGCACCTTCGAACATGTTCTTGAAGTAGAGGTAATCATCGTTTGAAAGACCCATACCGCCAAGAATGATCTTGTCAACGTCGGCTCTCAGGGCTACCTGAGCCATAACCTGGTTGTAAGGCTGGTCAGGGTTAGCAAAGAAAGGAATCTTCTGGCCGGAAACCAGTGTGTTGTTAAGGTCAATACCTGCAATACCGGTTGGAATGAGCTCTGAAGGCTGTCTTCTCTTGTAAGGGTTTACGGAAGGACCTCCTATATATCTCTTTTCACCTTCGATGGCAGGGCCGCCGTCAATAGGATCTCCGTATGCATTGAAAAATCTTCCTGCGAGCTCGTCGCTTACCTTGAGTACAGGAGGTTCACCATAGAAAAGAACCTCCGCATCGGTAGGGATACCTTCGGTTCCTTCGAATACCTGAAGTGTAACAAGGTCCCCCTTGATTTTAACTACCTGGGCCAGACGACCATCCACAGTGGCAAGCTCATCATTTGTAACACCCTTTGCCACAAGGGAAACCGTGGCTTTGGTGATTGACTCCAAGTGAGTATATATTCTTTGAAATGCTTTGTTTGTCATATTGCCCGTTTTTAGTTGTTGTTGACCAAAGTATTGAGCTTCTCCAGATACTGGTTGAACTCATCGCTCTTCCATTTGCTGTAGTTCATCTGTCTCATTACGTTAATGAGTTTCTTATAGTATGCACTGCATTCCTCGAAGTTCTCGAACTCCCTGTTCTGTCTGCAGATTTCAAGAACCTTGTCCAGCATGAATTCCTGTCTTTCAAGAGGTGTGTTGGCATCTATTGCATCGAAAGCGTCCTGTTGGAGAATGATGAAGTCAATCAGCTCCGACTTCCAGTATCTGAGGTGATATTCCATAGGAACACCGTCATCGCCAAGGATGTTGATCTGCTCGAATGCCTCTTTACCTCTGATAATCAGATTCTTTGCTTCCATTACATTCGGAACCCATCTTTCGCCTATCCTCTCGGTGAGATATTTGACGATTTCAGGATATTCAATGTATTTTGAATATGAGTCAATAGGGTCAACAGCAGGGTAACGTTTCCTGTCGGCACGGTTCTGGTTCAATGCGTAGAAGCATCTTGCAGCCTTCTTCGTTGATTCAGTAACAGGCTCCTTGAGGTTACCGCCCGCAGGAGATACCGTTCCGATGAATGTGACTGAACCAGTCTGTCCGTTCGTGAGTGTTACGATACCTGCTCTTGAATAGAAGTTTGAAATGATTGCAGGAAGGTCAACAGGGAAGCCGTCGGCACCCGGAAGTTCCTCCATACGGTTACTCATCTCCCTCAGAGCCTGAGCCCATCTTGATGTTGAGTCAGCAAGCAGGAGGACTCTCAGACCCATTGCCCTGTAGTACTCACCTATGGTCATCGCGGTGTAAACTGATGCCTCACGTGCCGCAACAGGCATGTTTGAAGTGTTACAGATGATGGTTGTCCTTTCCATAAGGCTTCTTCCTGTCCTAGGGTCAACAAGTTCAGGGAATTCCTTGAAGATCTCCACAACCTCGTTCGCACGCTCACCGCAGGCGGCCATGATGATGACATCAGCCTCTCCCTGCTTTGCGAGAGCATGCTGGAGCACTGTCTTGCCGCATCCGAAAGGTCCAGGGATAAAGCCTGTACCACCTTCTGCAATAGGGTTGAGAGTATCAATGATCCTGACACCGGTTTCCATGAGCTTGTAAGGCCTTGGCTTATCCACATAACCTCTGATAGCCACTTTTACAGGCCATTTCTGAACCATTGTAACAGGCACTTCCTCGCCTTTTTCATTCACAAGCACAGCGATGGTGTCATTGATTCTATACTTGCCCGCTGCCTTGACCTCCTTTACGGTGAATTCACCCTCAAAAGAGAAAGGAACCATTATCTTGTGAGGAAGCCAGCCTTCCTTCACTTCTGCAAGCCAGCTTGCAGCCTTGACTTTGTCGCCGCTCTTGGCAATAGGGGAGAACTCCCATTCCTTTTCGGAATCGAGAGGAGCTGTGTATTCTCCTTTCTTGAGGAATACTCCTTCCATTGTTGCGAGGTTGTTCTGAAGACCATCGTAGTTGCTGGAAAGCAAACCCGGTCCGAGCTGAACCTCAAGCATGTGACCGTTGAATTCTACAGAGTCTCCAGGTTTGAGGCCGCGTGTGCTCTCATAAACCTGTACGAATGCATAAGCACCATTGACTTTGATAACCTCGGCCATCAGTTTTGTTTCACCAATCCTGATGAAGCAAATTTCATTTTGAGCCACAGGCCCGTCAACCTTTACTGTAACAAGGTTTGATATGATGCCTGTAACTGTTCCTGTGGTGTTCATATATTATCTTTGTTTTATTTTCTATTCATTATTGTTGGCAGAATCATGCGTTGAAATTCAAGCCTTTGAATGTGCCTCTGACTTCATCTACAAGAAGTTTGAACATTTCCTTGCCTTTTACCTGGTCAAGTATCCTCCATCTTTCAATTATGGAAGCTTTGGCCAGGTAGGCGATTATAACATTCATGTCAAAGTAATTGTACAGAGTGAAATCGTTGATTTTCCTCCATTTGTATCTGTCGAGCTCGAGTTCCTTCTCCAGAATGTTCCTGTTGTCGAATATCTTTTTGAGAAGAGCGGTTTCTGAAGGGTCCTTTTCGGTTTCACCCTCAATGCCAACTCTGTATTTCTCCATGGTACCGGATGCTTTCTTCTCGTCCTGGGTCTTTGCAAAGCTTTCAACCTTCATGTTCCTCAGCTGCAGGTCCATATTGAACCATTGGCGAAGGAATGTGTTAGGATGATGCAGGACCGCCTCGTAAAAATGATAACCGAGATTTTCAGCATCAAGACCGGCCTCGAACCAGTCAATTACCTTTCTGTCCTTATTAGAGCAGAGATTGTATATTTCATCTCTCACCTCCTTGTATGTGAATCCTTTGTTGTCCGCTCCCATTGTAATCTGAGGCAAACCGGCAATTATGTAATGATAATTGTTCATAGATTCCTGAGGTGATGTGTTATTTGCCGAAAATTATATTCTTTGTGATTGGACGCAGATACTGTGAAATGACGTTCTCAAGATCCTTGTCGGTGAATGATATCATGTAGTTCTCGCCTTTAGGACCAATCTGGAAACCGGCGTCAATGTCCTTTGAGAATTTGAAATCGATTCCTGAATTGAAAAGAGATGAACAGCTGTTCTTCACATATTCCTTGATCTCCTGTTGCATCTTCTCGGGAAGTATTGCATTGAGTTCAACTGCCTGTGCGCTTTGTGAATTGAATGAAGACGCAATTGTTGAAATGAGTTCCTCAATGAGCTTTGGGTTTGAAGCTGCCTGTGAAACGTTGGTTTTCAGCATCTTTGAAACGAGCATGGTTTCAATACCGTTTCTGATTGCTGACAACGACTTGGAGGCTGACATCTTGATGTCACTTTCTGTCTTGGATTTAAGATCCTGAGCATCTTTCTTTGCCTGAGAAATAATCTGCCGGGCCTCTTCCTTTGCCTGTGCAATTATCTGCTCCGCTTCTGTCCTGGCCTTGGCCTTGAGCTCTTCAGCCTGGGCTTTGCCTTTGGTCAGACCTTCATTGTAGAGCTTGTCTGTAAGTTCCTGCAATTTGTTCTGCATAATGTTTGTTTCCTAATATGATATTTTATTTATTGATTTTCCTTTAAATTGGCACAAACTACGCCAATAAACATATCCTTGCAAATTTACTATTTTTTAGTGTCCTTACAAAATTTGAAACACAAAAAAAACGAAGCCGCAGCACTTTCTGCCACGGCTTCGCTTCAAAATTATGATTGCTGATTATGAGAGGAATCCAAGGAGGATACCGGCAGCAACCGCACTTCCAATCACACCTGCAACGTTAGGTCCCATTGCATGCATGAGCAGATAGTTTGTCTTGTCGTATTCGAGTCCCACATTGTTGGAAACACGTGCTGAATCAGGAACTGCTGAAACACCTGCGTTTCCGATGAGCGGATTGATCTTGTTCTCGTCCTTGAGGAAAAGATTGAAAATCTTTACGAAAAGAACGCCTGCAAATGTTGCAATCACGAATGAGAATGCGCCAAGTAAAAAGATTCCGATTGATTTGATCTGAAGGAACTTGTCAGCCTGGGTTGAACATCCTACAGTAATACCAATGAGAATTGTAACAATATCAATCAGCGGACCGCTGGCTGTATTTGCAAGTCTTCTTGTTACACCACTCTCCTTGAGCAGGTTGCCGAAGAAGAGCATACCAAGCAGTGGAAGACCTGAAGGTACGATGAAAGCGGTGAGGAGGAATCCAACAATAGGGAAGATCTTCTTCTCTGTCTGTGATACCTGTCTTGGTTTCTTCATTCTGATAAGACGCTCTTTCTTGGTTGTCATGAGCCTCATGATAGGAGGCTGGATAACAGGAACCAGAGCCATGTATGAGTATGCAGATACTGCGATTGCACCCATAAGGTCAGGAGCGAGTCTTGAAGAAAGGAAGATGGCGGTAGGACCGTCTGCACCACCGATGATGCCGATTGCACCGGCCTCATTCGGAGCAAATCCCATTGCAAGAGCAATTGCGTATGCACCGAAAATACCGAATTGTGCAGCTGCACCGATCAGAAGGAGCTTAGGGTTTGAAATAAGTGCTGAGAAGTCAGTCATTGCACCGATTCCAAGGAAAATCAGAGGAGGATAGAAGCCCTGTCTTACACCCTGATAGAGAATGTTAAGAACCGAACCCTCTTCATAAACTCCCACCTGCAAACCAGGGAAAAGAGGAATGTTACCTATTACAATACCGAAACCTATAGGAACGAGCAACATAGGCTCCCAGTCCTTTGTAACCGCAAGGTATATGAAAAGCAGTCCAATGAGAATCATTATGATATGACTTATTGAACAGTTCGCAAAGCCTGTGTAGGTCATGAACTGGGACAAGTTCTCTCCTAAAAGTGTGAATATGTTGTTAGATTGGAGAATCATAAACTTATGCTATGGTTAGAAGTGGAGCGCCCTCAAGAATTGAATCACCCTTGTTGACCTTGATGCTTGTTACAGTACCGTCGGCTGTGGCTTCAATTACGTTTTCCATCTTCATTGCCTCAAGCAACATGACTTTCTGGCCCTTCTTTACAACGTCACCTTCTTTAACGCTTACCTCGAGGATTACGCCTGGAAGTGGAGAATTGACTGTTACGCCTGCACCTGCAGGAGCGGCAGCCTTAGGAGCGGCAACAGGTGCAGCAGCAGGAGCGGCAGCGGATGCTGATTTTCCATTAACCTCAAGATTTGTAACGTTTCCGTCAACACTGGTTACTTTTACAACGAAATCCTTTCCGTTGATATTCAACTTGTATTCTTTCATGATTATTTGAATTTGGTTAATCTTGAAAATAGCTTGATATTTTCAGGAATTGTTTTTTTTATCTGTTAATTGAAGGGGTCTGCTTCATGATCAGAGCCTTGTTCCCCCATGGTGAATAAATTTGTTTGAATGTAAGAATGTTGCTTTCAACATCGTGAACCTGCTCGTTTTCAGACTCAAGGTGAATGGCCATCACAATTGCGGCGGCTATCTCTTCGTCTGTATATTCCTGAGGATCGGCGTTGACAGTTACATTCACATTCTGCTTTTTAGCTTCTTCCATTTTAATGTTTCTTGCGGCAACCAATCTGAAAAGGAAGTAGAGGATAATGAGAGCACTGAATACAACGCTCATGGCTGTTACAGCCATGATTCCACCGTATGGATCTCTTTCCTTGAGCCTGATCAGCTTTGATTCCTTGTTGTCAATTACATTTGCGGATTGAGGTGTTACTTTGCTCAGGACAGTCCAGCCCGGGTCACCGTTGGCTTCTTTCTCATATTTTGAAATGAGCCATGATCTGCTGAAGAATCCGGCAGGTTTTGTGAAACCTATGCCGTCAACCTTTCTTCCATACGAGAGATTCTCGGGAACTTTGTCCGCCTCGAATGTCAACTCATCAAGTATCTGCTTTCCATCTGCGTTTACAATTGCAATGTAAGTTGTTGTGCTGTCGATTGTAAAGTTAAGATGGAAAGTACCCTTGTCCGGTTCATTGTCTGCAAAGAACAGCAGGTGCTGGCGTGGCTTGATTTTTGTAAGAACGTCACCTTTAGGAATCTTGTATTTCTTCAGGTTGTCCGGGTCATCGGTCAGGAAGCATCCCGCTACATCAACTGTACCATAAGAGGTGTTGAACAATTCAACCCATGCGCTTCTGTTGCCATAGTCATCAAGGTATCCGTTTGTGTTTTTAACGACAATCTCGTTCAAACGCATATCTGTAAGGTTCTGACCGTTGGCGGCAAAAGCACACAGAATCAAACAGAAAGTGAATATGTATAAACTAATCTTTCTCATTTGCGTGATATTACAGAGGAAGGTTGTCATGTTTCTTCGCAGGATTTGTAAGTCTCTTGTTAGCAGACTGCTGCAAAGCCCTGATTATACGGAAACGTGTATTTCTTGGCTCAATAACATCATCGATATAGCCATACTTGGCTGCATTGTAAGGATTTGCGAATGCATCTCTGTACTCTTTCTCCTTCTCTGCCGCAAATGCCTTAGGATCTTCAGCAGTCTTCATTTCCTTTCCATAAAGTACTCCGATAGCGCCTGAAGGACCCATAACTGCAATCTCCGCACCTGGCCAAGCGTAGTTGATATCGCCTCTCAAATGTTTAGAACTCATTACGCAGTAAGCTCCACCGTATGCCTTGCGGAGAACAACTGTGATCTTTGGAACTGTAGCCTCACCGTAAGCATAGAGAAGTTTTGCACCGTGAAGGATGACAGCACCGTACTCCTGCTGTGAACCAGGAAGGAATCCAGGAACGTCAACCAGGGTTACGATAGGAATGTTGAATGCATCGCAGAATCTTACGAATCTTGCACCCTTTCTTGATGAACTGATGTCAAGAACACCTGCGAGAACCTTAGGCTGGTTGGCAACGATACCAACGGATTTTCCGTTGAATCTTGCGAAACCTACTACGAGGTTCTTTGCATAATCTGCGTGAACTTCAAGGAACTTGCCATTATCAACGATAGCCTCGATAACCTTGTAAACATCGTAAGGTTTGTTAGGGTTGTCAGGAATTATGTCGTTGAGTGAGTCCTCAAGTCTGTCGATAGGGTCTGTGCACTCGTAAACCGGAGAATCCTCCATGTTGTTCTGAGGCATGTAGCTCAAGAGCTCCTTGATTACTGTGATGGCCTCTTCCTCAGTGTCAACTGCAAAGTGTGCAACACCGCTCTTTGAAGCGTGTACGCTTGCACCTCCAAGATCCTCCTGAGAGATAACCTCACCAAGAACTGATTTTACTACTGTAGGACCGGTAAGGAACATGTAGCTGGTTCCCTTTCTCATGATATTGAAGTCTGTGAGGGCCGGAGAATAAACTGCACCACCTGCACATGGACCGAAGATTGCTGAAATCTGAGGAATTACACCTGAAGCAAGAATGTTTCTCTGGAAAATCTCTGTGTAACCTGCAAGTGCGTTAACACCTTCCTGAATACGTGCTCCACCTGAATCGTTCAAACCGATGATAGGAGCACCGTTCTTGAGAGCTGCATCCTGAACCTTGCAGATCTTCAAAGCCAATGACTCTGAAAGTGAACCTCCGAATACTGTGAAATCCTGAGCGAAAACGTAAACGAGTCTTCCATCCACGGTACCGAAACCTGTTACAACGCCATCACCGAGGAATGTGTTCTTCTCCATTCCAAAGTTTGTGCAACGGTGTGTGACAAACATATCAAACTCCTCGAAACTGCCTGGATCAAGCAGCATGTTGATTCTTTCACGAGCTGTATATTTGCCTTTTTCATGCTGTGAGTCAATTCTTTTCTGACCACCGCCCAAGCGTGCCTTCTCTCTGAGTGCAAGCAACGCTTTAATTTGATCAAGCTGATTACTCATTATAAGTTATGGATTTATTATAATTTGTACTTTATTTCTTGTTAGGGTCCTCGCAGATCTCAGTAAGAACGCTGCATGTTGATTTTGGATGAAGGAATGCAATGTTCATACCCTCCGCTCCTTTTCTTGGATGCTCGTCAATAAGGCGTACACCCTTTGCTGAAAGCTCATCAAGGCAGGTCTGTACGCTGTTTGTTGCGAATGCGATATGGTGTATTCCCTCACCTTTCTTCTCAATGTATTTTGCTATGTTTCCCTCAGGATCAGTGCTCTCAAGGAGCTCAAGCTTTGTCTGGCCAATCTTGAAGAAAGCTGTCTTTACCTTCTGGTCAGCCACTTCTTCAATTGCATAGCATTTGAGTCCGAGAATGTTCTCATAATAAGGGATTGCAGTTTCAAGTGATTTGACTGCGATACCGAGATGTTCAATGTGTGTAAGGTTCATAATAAATATAGGTAATATTTAAATTTCTTTTTTTGTTAGTCTGCAAGGTTATGGAATACGTTCTGGACGTCTTCGTCATCTTCAAGCTTTTCGAGGAGTTTGTCAATGTCCTCGCGATCGGCTCCCTCAAGGTGCTTCACTTCCCCGTTAGGGAAGCGGTCGAATGATGCGGAAAGAAGTTCGAAACCCTTGTCCTCGCTGAATTTCTGGATACTGTTGAAGGCTGTAAAACCGCCATAAATGTTGATGATTTCCTGAGTGTCGCCCTCTTTTGTCTCTATCTCGTCTGCAAAAACTTCCTCCGCTCCGAAATCAAT
>NZ_JBAELF010000077.1:0-2558 GCF_056211015.1 Candidatus Egerieousia sp. | reverse complement strand
ATCTTGAGAAACAAAAAGCCAAGGACAGGCCAATATTCTTCTACTTCGCCCTCGGAAAGATTCTTGCGATATCCGGAGATCTACAAAGCTTGTAGATTTAATAAAGGATTGGTTGCTGAAGATATCGCAGCCTTGGGTTATGGACCAATGTGCCAGCGATATCCGGCAATTCAAAAGCCCTGTAGATGTTGACTATCTTACAGGGCTTTCTTTTGGGATTACTGAATGACCTTGGTGAATTTCATATATGGTGAATATTCATTCTGGCCGACACGGACAATTGTGAACTTATCTTTGAACTCGTATTCGTATTTACAATCGATACCGTCTGTGTCATGTTCATGTATAACCAGCTTCGGATAATCATAATCATAAGTGGTCGTCTCATCAAAATCCACAACGGTATTGTCATCCGTAGTGTAGATGTCCAGGTGTGTATTATCCGTGAATTCGTATGTCATCATAGGACTGCCACCGCTGATAATTTGGCGGACAAAGTGAGGCGTGACCCATTTAGTCCCAACAAGGTCATTATCATCTGCTGCCGGATCTAACCCCTTCTGGCATGACACAAAGGCGAATGCCACCATAACAAATAAAGCTAAAATCTTTCTCATAACTCTCTGAATTTTTATGTGACCAAAAATAGCGGAATACCCTCAAGTCATGAAAAATCTACAAGCCTTGTAGATATTATGTTCGCATATGTGACAGGATTATCTTTGCGATGTCATTTGAAAGCTCTTGGCTTTCGAGCTGGAAGGGTCGTAGCCCTTGTAAACTGAACGAGTGTGTGAGCGGCCTCCGGCGAATGACGCTTCTCAGACACACAGTTGGCTGCGAAGCAGAGAAGTGTTACGCTTCGGGCGGCTCATCTCGGACCTCTCCCTCATACTAATGTATGGGGGCGTTGAGTTTCTACAAGCCTTGTAGGTATTTTATTCTATTTTGGAACAGAATTATCTTTGCATCGTCATTTGAAAGCTCATTGCTTTCATGCCGGATGGGCCGTAGCCCTTGATTATGGACGAGTGTGTGAGCGGTCTCCGGCAAATTATTAAGCCCTGCGGAAAAACCGGCAGGGCTTTATCGCTAATCGGGCAGTCAACCTTTTTGTGACTGACTGTCATATATTGAGATTATCGCTCCCAATCTATCAGGGCGCCGTCAAGTTCAATCCTCTTGAGCTCTCCAGCTTTGCCGGTAATGTAGTAGTTCTTCGCAATTCTGTCCGCCACTACATTGATGAACGCCTTCTTTATCCTGGAAACCTTCTCGTTTATGGAATTGCTCTCGATTGTATTGCAGAGCATATCAAGGCTTCTCTCAGTATCTTCGCTTCTGTCCTTCCCAGAGTATCTATAGTAGAAGGCTCCGAGCTCGTCGCGGTAGTCGGGAAGGCTCTTGAAGTCGATGCCCTCAGGATGGCTCAGAAATAGAAAATACACTGCCCTGCAGAGTGAATCCATCTTCACTTCGATGCCACCGTAGTCATCTAGGAATATCTTGCCGCTGTGTGTGATATAGAGGCGGCTGAGTTTCAGGGTATAACCCATAATCCTTTCCAGGTCGCTGTCGGTAATGTGATACTGTTCCTTAATTCTATCGAGATCTTTGATAATCTTAAGAGTTACCGGATCCAGTTCATCATTCATCTGGGCAACTTCTTCAAAGAGCTCGGTGTATTCTTCACAAAATACAACGGTATTTTGCCGGTCACAAGTTACTTCCAGAAGTCCGGGGAATGCATATTCTATAATTTCGTCAGTAATCAGCTGACGTATTTCATCGTATTGCTTGCTGTCCATAAGGCAAAGATAGTCATTATTCTTCATCAAGTGATTCATCAAACATAGGCGCGATTCCTTCAGTGATAAAAGGAGGCATAGTCTCTCCCAGTACCAAATATTGGCCTTCCGCTGCCTTTGGTACATTGAGTTTGAAATCCATCTCTCCCGGGAATGAGCGATCCAGGACATTTCGTGCGACTTCATAGTTTACCGCGCCAGCACAGTCAAGTGTGCGATTCATCACAACTGTGTCCATCTCACACATCGGGCACGATCCAGGGCAGTTGCCTTTGTTGGTACAGATCCTCTGCTCGAGATAGCCTCCATTGGCTTCAATGAGAGATTGCCTGAGAGTCCTCATAATCCTGCAGATTCTCTTGCCGTCAGGTACTGGAGCATTCTGACGTCCCCGTACATACTCGAACGTATCGAACTCCGCATTGCAGGTCAGGAATGACTTCAGAAAACAGACAGTATCTTCGACATCACCGGAATCGGTATACTCCGGTATGACAGGAACTCTGATGAATAGTTTCCTCCCGGGACGGGATGCGAGTTCGGAGTCAAGGTATTCCAGGTTGCGGAGAACCCGCGTGTTGCTTTTCCCCGTATATGACTCATATTTTTCTTCATCGGCAGTCTTGATGTCAACAATCCAAGTGTCAATTATGTCGAGAAGTCCTGAGATGGTGTCCATCGGAGCGAAGAGACTAGTCTCTATATTAATGCCCCAACGGAAATCCGCAAGCTCTGCAAACTCCTTGATGA
>NZ_JBAELF010000076.1:0-19503 GCF_056211015.1 Candidatus Egerieousia sp. | reverse complement strand
AATAATTCTGGGAATGTCCAGATTGAAGTAACTTGCGAAAAGAACGGATATGTAACGCAGAAAAAGAGATTCAACTTGCGTTCAGTGATTGATCAAAAAGAAGTCTCAACAAAATTCAATCTCGTCAAAGACGAATAAGATCGATGCTATTAATACTTGAATACAATCGGGAAGGGTTATGCTTTCCCGATTTTTTTCATTCAACAATCCATCACTGCAAATCGTGGAACATAATTGTGTAGGTGGTAGGATACAGTTGCCCTCTTCATTCGTGAACATGAGAACCATAGTACATATGCAATTCTCAATGCCTGCTGCCAATAGCTGAATCCGAAACTCAACTATCTCGGTCGATCTTTTCTTGCAGCTGACCTACAGTGGATGATTCGGAAAAAGTAACCACATGAGTTTGTTATTTCCGGAAGAGTTGGCACCTTTGTAACCGTAATCCCCGGATGTCCCTGAGCAATCAAACATTCGGGTTTAGTCTTTTTATAGGGGCATCACAAATGGCGGCTGTGACAAAGGATGAAGCGAAGTCAAGTAGATTTTTGCAAATATATTTTGCAAAGTAAAAAAGAGTAAATAACCTTGCATATCTCATTGACCATGGTGTTAAAGGAGGTCACGGGGTCGCTACGGCGATCCTTGTTTTTTATGTACCTTCCTCTTCTGCCGCAGCGCGAGCCATGATGTCACGAATCAGTTCATCAGGTGTGAAGTCACGGTTTACCTTTTTCTTCCATTCATCATATTCCTTCTGACGCTTTTCAGCATAGTTCGGATAATCACCATTACCTCATCATCGAGCTCCGGAAGAGCGGGCTGGTGGAGGTGTCGTAGGATGAGGTGTCTATCGGGTCGATGGCCGTAATATCGAGTGTGAAGATGCCTGTCCAGTCATCCTGGCCCAGGATGACGGGGATGGCTGCCATATCGTGGAACTGGAGGAGTTCTCGGGCGAGGGGGCTGTCGGCACGGAATGGTGCGGCGCCGGTCTTGCGGAAGATGTCCCGCAGACTCAGTTCTTCTACTCGATAGTTGTGAAGGATTTGTTGTTTGATGTCCATAGAAATCATTGATTTTGGATTTGCTTAGAGCAAAGCTAAATCTCTTCTTTCTATGGTCCCTTTTTAAATAATTTTCCTGGGGGAATTTTCAATTACTATCTACAACAATATGTTGATAATACGTGTTTTACATACTTGGTAATCCATTTTACGTGCAGTTTGGCAATTGACTGCTTGGCAGTGCGGGTCTGGAGCCAGGGGCATTCCTGTTCATTGGTTATAAAGCCACTTTCTATCAGAATAGTCAATACATTGTGTGCTTCAGACTGTAGAATCAAAAGGTGACTAATGAATGTTTTCCAAACGATTTCAGTATCATGCAAATTCACTATCTTTGCAAGTCAGAAGGATGAAACTTGACATAAATTGGCCACAACAGACCAATATTCGTGCAACAAAGCAACTTTATTAATTTATGCTTGTTATGAGGTTTGTTTTTGATTTTTCGACAAAAACTGTTGCATATCTGTTGCACGGGAGCCTTTCAAGTTTCACCAATTCGCTGACAATACGAAAGTTATGGCCGATTCTAATTTCATAGACTACGTAAAGCTGTTCCTGGCTTCGGGAAAGGGAGGCAATGGCAGCACGCACATGCGCAGGGAGAAGTTTGTGCCAAAGGGCGGTCCCGACGGAGGTGACGGCGGCCGCGGCGGGCATATAATACTCAGGGGCAGCAGCCAGTTCTGGACGCTCATCCATTTGAAATACAGGAAACATATAAAGGCCGAGGAAGGCGAAAGCGGCAGCGGGCAGCTCAGCAAGGGCGCTAACGGAAAGGACATTTATCTGGATGTTCCTCTGGGAACCGTTGCAAAGAATGCGGAGACCGGCGAGCAGATATGCGAGATTACCGAAGACAAACAGGAGGTGATTCTGCTTCGCGGCGGCCGCGGCGGTCTTGGCAACGCATATTTCAAGACAGCAACCAACCAGACACCTAGGTACTCCCAGCCGGGAGAGGACGGAGTTGAAGGCTGGTACATACTTGAGCTCAAGGTTCTTGCAGATGTTGGCCTGGTAGGCTTCCCCAATGCCGGCAAATCAACCCTGTTGTCAACGGTATCCGCTGCAAGGCCCAAGGTTGCCGATTATGCTTTCACCACGATGGAGCCAAGCATAGGTATAGTTTCATACTATGACGACAAGTCTTTTGTCATGGCTGACATCCCCGGTATCATTGAGGGTGCATCCGAAGGCAAGGGCCTGGGTTACAGGTTCCTGCGTCATATAGAAAGAAACTCCGTGCTGCTTTTCATGGTAGCGGCGGACAGCAAGGATATCCTCAAGGAATACAGGATTCTGCTCAACGAACTCAAGAAATACAATCCTGAACTTCTTGACAAGCAGCGTGTTCTGGCTGTTTCAAAATCAGACCTCCTGGATGAGGAACTCATGGCTGAAATCAAGCCTCATCTTCCACGCAAGATTCCTACAATATTCATTTCATCCGTTACCGGGATGGGTATAAAGGAACTGAAGGAGATGCTCTGGGCCGCCATGCACGAATAATCACCGCTACGGCCCCAATTCACTGAATCATCTTTTCAAAGCTGTAATCGGCCTATGGAACAGGAGCGGCTTTTCAATGCGAATTATCTGAAAGTGCTGGCGGGGAATTTCATGCTGTATTTCTCCTTCATGCTGCTTACCCCTCTGCTTCCGCTATACATAGCCGATACTTTCACCGGCGACAAGCAGATGATAGGCGTAGTGCTTTCCGGTAATACGGTGGCTGCGCTTGTGATAGGTCTGGGTAACGGCCATATGTTTCCGGCTTTCCAGGCAATGTTCATCAACCTCGCACCGCACAACAAGAGGGGAACAGCCAATTCAACATTGCTCACCAGCTGGGACCTGGGGTCCTGAGCAGGAGTGCTGATCGGAGGCGTTCTGGCCCAGGCAATAAATTACCACGCAGCTTTCTGGGCTGCGTGGTTGTTGAATTTCTTCGGGGCCGCTTTCTATTTTGCGTTTGTCCGAGGTCATTTCCTGAGAAACAGACTCAGGTGAGATCATTGTTCTCGGGTGAGCTTGACTATTGAACCGAACACTTCCTTTATTGTTCCCTGGCCGTCGATTTCGCTATAGAGGCCTTTCTCTCTGTAGAAGTTTATGAGCGGTTCGGTGCGGGCATGATAAATGTCTATGCGTGTCTGAATAGTATCGGTCTTGGCATCGTCGGCGCGGCCTTCAATACGTGCTCTGTGGGCTATCCTTTCAAAGATGAACTTGTCCGGAAGGCTTATGCAGATTGTATTGGTAATGCCGTATCCTTTCCTGGCAAGCATACTGTCCAGATCCTCCGCCTGTGACACTGTTCTTGGGAATCCGTCGAATATGAACCCTTTTGCCTGGGGATTCTGGTCAATTACCTGTTCGATTATTGTTTCAACGATGGCATCCGGAACGAATTCACCGTTGTCTATGAGCTTCTTGACCTGTGCACCAAGTTCAGTGCCTTTTGAGATTTCCTTGCGCAGAACGTCACCTGTAGAAACGTGAACGTAGCCAAGTTCCTTGACCATCAATGCGGCCTGGGTTCCTTTTCCGGCCCCCGGAGGCCCTAGCAGAATATAAAATTTCATTATCTTACAATTTTTTTAGTCTTCCTGATTTGTATCAAGAACGTATAAATCCTTGTACTGGCGTCCCATCTGGTTGTAATCAAGCCCGAAGCCAAGGACAAAGTCGTTAGGAATCTCAAATGCAGGATAATCCACCTCTATTTTCCTGATGCAGGCCTTGGGCTTGAAGAATAGAGCGCTTATCTTCACGTCGGCCGCTCCGGCATCCTTCAGAATTTTGGTGAGTTCAGCCATCGTTGTGCCTGTGTCAACAATATCTTCAGTAATGATTACTGTCCTCCCTGCCACGGAAGTAGTGAGGCCAAAGACCTGAGTTACTGAGCCTGTGGTTCTTACGCCATTGTATGAAGACAGTTTGATGAAGGAGAGTTCACAAGGAAAATCAATTTTCTGCGCCAGCGACGCTGTGTACATGAATGCGCCAGTCATTACTCCCAGCATGATAGGTGTGTCCACCCCTTTCATGTCCTTGTTCAACCTTGTGGCAACCTTTGATATGGCCTCCTCTATCTCCTGATTGGTAAGATAGAGCTTGAAATACTTGTCTAGAACTTTTATTCGATTCATTCTCACTGCATTATAGGCTCCTTGAACCTATTTACAACTAATGGAAATCCGGCTGCAAAGATACAGCTATTTATTGATTTTCCTTATATATTTTACAGCGATGGTATATACATAATAAACCAGTATGGCCGCTATCAAACCGTATAGCGCACCGCAGAAGACATCGCCCGGGAAATGCTTCCCAACGTACACTCTGCTGTAACCGACCAGAGCGGCCCAGATGAAAATGAAGCAGCTGTACCAGCGGTTTCTGATTATGAGTGATGAAATCAGTGCCAGCCCGAACAGGTTGGCAGCATGGCTTGATACAAAGCCGTATAGTCCTCCGGCATCTTCAAGCAGCCTGAGCTTGTCCATCATGAGAGGATCATGGCAGGGACGCAGTCGGCAGATAGTGTATTTGAAGAATTCTGCGGAGCCGAAATCACAAAGACCGAATGTGGCCACAACGGCCGCTATTGACGCAAACAGCATCCAGAAGCGTTCCGTTCTGAACCATCCGGTATTTCCGCCATTATCGGAGAAGTTCGAATGCTCATGCTTGCTATTATAGAATTTGCGGAAGATGAGCCAGAATATGAATATGTAAATCGGAACGCCTGTGAGAGGATGGGTTATTACCGGCATCACTGCGTCACCGAATGGGGAGTACCAGCCGTTCAATGTGCTGAACAGATTACGGTCTGCCTGTACCAGCTGTTCCAAAGCCGTATTCGCTGAATAAATGTTCATATCAAAACCGTGTAGTAAGTTCTTTTGCAAAAGTAGCATTATTGGCGTTCAATTGAAAATCCGTGGTAAGTTTTCGGAAAGTATATACGTTTCAGGAATTTTTTGTTGGAAAAAATCATTCTCTTTGTGCCTGAACGGGAAACGGTTCGATATGTAAAAAAAATAGCATATATAACAAGTTTTATTATTTTTGTGTTTTGAAGAAGGATACCACATTAGAGGAAATTACTTCATCGGAGGTTGTAACGATATATTCCATCAGTTTTGAAAAGGATGGTACAACTGAATTTGAAAAGTTTGTTCAGGAATTTGAGAACAATGCTGTCTTTAACAGACAGCTGAACTATGTGCTGGCAGCACTTGACCGGATTCTTGAAAAGGGAGCCTTGGAGCGTTTCTTCAGGCCAGAGGGAAAGATGAATGACAATGTTCAGGCGTTGCCGATTGACAGGTGCAAACTAAGATTATACTGTATGCGCTTGTCTGATGAGGTGATAATACTTGGCAATGGAGGCGTAAAGGACGCAAGGGCATATGAACAAAGCAAAAAACTCAATGGTTATGTCATGGATCTTCAGAAATTTGATGCACTCTTGAAGAAAGAGATGCTCTTGGGAACAATAACAATAGAAGGGCGTACAATAATAGGAATAGAAGATAAAGTATTCAGGATATGAAGAACAAAAAAAAATGGTTCGAGGACAAAGTAAAGGCTGTTCCGCCTGAGATCTCCGAGGAAATGAGGCTATCATCGGATGTCGTCAGCCGGCTTGACCATATCTTGAAGACAAAAGGTATTACTCAGCGTGAACTGGCCAGAAGAATGGGTCGAAGCGAGGCTGTTGTATCAAGATGGACTACCGGGTTCCCCAATTTGACTTTGAAAACCATTGCAGAACTTTCCGTTGCTGTTGGAGAACCGTTGATAGTTGTTCCTTAGTTTTTTCCCCGACTATGAATCAATTCCTGGAAAGTATATACGTTTCAGGAATTTTTTGTTGGAAATAATCATTCTCTTTGCATTGAAAAACTTTTGAAGGCAAGATGGGGGAGAGGATGAAGATGGAGCGGGTGGACCAGCGGAAATTGAGGGTGGCGGCGAAGTTGTTTTTCGTTGTTCTAGCAACGATGATTCCATTCGGGGCATTGGCACAGAGTGGCGATGAGGATGATTCTTTCCTTGCTGCGCTTGAGGAGAGTTGCCAGCAGAATATTGTGAGCCCTCTGCCTGTAAACAGGCTGGATGCGGCGGCACTGGTATCCAGCGGGATCTTCACGCAGTGGCAGTCCGACATCATAGTGAATTACAGAAAGGAGTCCGGCTCGATTCTTTCCGCCATTGAACTTGCCTCACTATTGGGCTGGGATGCGCAGGCTGCAGAAATCCTTGAGAACTACATTGATTTTTCAACAGCTTCTCAAAGACGTAGCAAATTTGAGTCTTATGCTTATTCAAAAGGTAGATTGTGGAACGATTGGCAGAAGGAACGGCGGGAGAAAGGCTACGTTGGTTTACCGATAGCAAGCAATCTGAGATTCAAGGGCAGTGTGAACACATCTTCCGGGAACGCTTGGAATTATGGTGCACTGGTTTCGAACAGCCGCGGGGAAAGATTCGCTGATTTCTATTCTGCCTTTGTTTCGTATGATGCCGGCAATCAAAGGAAAAGGCAAAAAGGAGTGAAACTGCTCAAATTCGTGGCCGGGGATTTCACGGCAAAGTTCGGGCAGGGGCTCACAGTCTGGAGCGCAAAGGGGTGGAACAATTTCGGTTCAACTATGCAAGTCGGTTCGGGTTCGTACTGCAAGCGGGGCTATGTCATAGGAGGCAGGAACAGCAGTTCAGAGGACGGCCTTTTAAGAGGCGTTGCGGCAAGTGTATCATTGTTCAATGAAGATGGTGCCGCAAATATGGCAGGAAGGGTGGCTGCGGAGAATTGTAGTGGAAAATTGCAAGTCGGGTCGATATCAATGACCGGATTCATGTCATACAGGCCGTGTGATGCAAGAATCAAGGACGGCTTCTATACGAATCTGCTCAGCGGAAGTCTGCACAACACTGAAAGTCTGCTTGAGGCAAAGAATGCAGTCAATGAACTGACTGCGGGTGCCCGTCTGGAATTCCTCGGTGTTTTCGCAGGCAAAGGAGTTATGGATGACACTGCTTCAGATGTCTGGAACTATAAACTTGGGGTGAATGCAACAGCCTGGTTTCTGGATAAGTTCAATGCTGCCTTCTATGGCAAGACGAGTGTTCAGGACTACAAGAAGTATCAGCAGTTCAATTCAAGTCACGCAGATTTCTCAGTTGATTTTTACCTGACACACAAGCAATGGATTGTATATTCAGAGGCCGCAATGGATGCCGGTGCGAATATGGCATTCCTTGCCGGAATTTCAGGGCCGATTGCGGAATGGAACATTTCCGCTCATACACATTTCTACAGCAAGTCATATATTGCACCATATTCAGGAGCCGTTTCTGCAAGCGGTGGCACTTCAAATCAGCGGGCCTTTGCTCTGAACATACAACGTAATTTCCATTACAGATGGACTGTTGCGGTGTGTGCAGGAACTGTGTATTTTCCATGGGTGAGATATCAGTTTCCTTACCCGTCGCAGTGGAATATGCTGAATGCGAATCTGGCACTGAAACTTGCTTCTTCCAATTACAGACTGCAAGTGGGAATCAAGGATGAAAGGCCTGTGGTGAGCTGGATGAGGCCTGATGGGAGTGCTGAGGGGAAATGTGCCAGAATGCGGCTGAAAGCCGGACTCAGCGCCGCTTATGTCTTTTCACATGATGGTGCGGGTGGCGAAATGGGGGAGAGTTCGATAGTACTGACGGCTGAGATGTCATCAGCGTACACGGCTGCAGATTCGCAGGACATAATTCTGGATTCAAGCGCAGGATTGGCAGATGCAATTAAAAGAGGTGGAAAGAAAGTTGGGAGAACTTCCTGGCGTATGCAATGCAAAGTGAAACTGCCGCTTGTCCTTTCTCTGGCGGCCGGAGTGTTCTATTGTCCGGAGTGGGCGGGGAGGATGTACGCTCATGGTTGCCAATTGCCATATTCTTCCTCGAGCACCTTGCTGTATGGAAGCGGCTGGCATTGGGAGGGAATGCTGAAACTTGACTCAATATTCTGGAGTGCACTGGGCGTGAAATATTCAAGCCATTTGAATCATTTTCAAATATATGCAAGGATGTCGGGCGTGAATTACCGGAAAGATGCACTGAACGCTTCACTCGGCAGGAAGAATGCTTGCGAGGCATCGTTCGGCATAAAATTACGGTATTAGGATTTATGATTAAAAAAATATAACTTTGTAAGTTAAAATGGTGTTTTATAATCTGTTTTGAAATAAGTGGTTCAAAACAGATTGCAATCATTAACCCAGAATAGAAAATTAATGTTCAGATATGAATAAACGTCAGATTTTTAAATTCCTGCTCATTCTTTGCGTGCTGGCATATCTCCCTTTTTTGGGATTGTTTGATTACAACACAAAAGGAGAGCCCAGAGAATCAATAGTTTCGTATTCAATGATTGAAGACGGTAACTGGATTCTGCCAAGAAACAACGGTGGCGAAATGGCATACAAGCCGCCTTTCTTCCATTGGACAGTTGCTCTGGCTTCCCTGCCCGCAGGTCAGGTGAGCGAATACAGTTCAAGAGTGCCTTCGGCCATTGCTTTCATACTGCTTATTCTGGCCTCCTTTGAATTCTTTGCAAAACGCAACTGCCATAAGATGAGTCTTGGATACGCTCTCATGATATCATTTGCGGCTGCGCTCATCAATTTGAGCTGCAATGAACTGCATAGGGCGGGAAGCAATTGTAGGGTGGATATGGTGCTCACCTTCTTCACTGTGTGCGCAATGTTCCTGCTTTACAGATGGTGGGAGAGGGGAAGCAGGCGTGTTCCTGTTGGCGCCATTCTGCTCATGAGCTGCGCAACGCTTACCAAAGGCCCTGTTGGCAGTATCATCCCTTGTCTTGTGACAGGTGTGTTCCTGCTGCTCAAGGGCGTGAATTCCTGGAAGGCGTTGTGGAGAATGTTCTATATTGGAATCCTCAGCCTCGTTATTCCGGCCGTATGGTACTATGCCGCCTGGAGGCAGGGTGGACAGGAATTCCTGAACCTTATGCTTGAGGAGAACATTGGAAGGATGACGAACACAATGGCTTACGATTCGTGCAACGAACCTTGGCCATACAATTTCCTCACATTGATCATAGGTTATCTTCCATATACCATATTGCTGCTCGTATCAGTGTTCACCTCGCTCAGGCACATCAAGGGAGTGAACAAGGAAATAGCCAACAGTGAATTTGCTGAGGAGCATCAGCTTAACAAGGAACTTGAGTTCGGAAGCAAGAACGGAGTAAGCAGGTGGTGGAGCAAGGCTGTAAGATGGGTGCGCAATCTCAGCCCGCTTGAACTTTACTCACTGGCTGCAGTTGTTATAATCTTTGTGTTCTATTGCATACCTCAAAGCAAGAGAAGCGTATATCTTATGCCTATGTATCCTTTCCTGAGCTACTTCATTGCAAGATATCTTTTCTGGCTTGCGAGCAACAGAAAGAAGGTGCTGAAGCATTTCAATACCTTCCTTTGCTGCCTGGTGCTGGTTGTCACCGCAGTATTCGTTGCCGTGAAACTGGGCGTTGTTCCGGATACCGTTTTCAGCGGGAAGCATGCAGCCCAGAACATTGCAATGCTTCATTCCATTCAGAACATAGGCGGCGTAATGAACATCCGTTCGGTCATTGAATGGATCTGCATTGCCTTGAGCGTAGCTGTATGCCTGTACTGGTTCGTGGTGAAATCAGGCGATGGAAGGAGCCGGTTCTTCAAGAAATGCTGCGTTACTCTTGATTCCAATGGCAATGTCCAGGAGAACAACTACAATGGCTATGTCTTCTATATGCTTACTATTGTTGTTGCAGTGTATTTTGCTGTTGATGCCGCATACAAGCCTGCCGTCCTCAATGCAAAGAGCGTGAAACCTATAGCTCAGGAGCTCAGGACAATCTGTCCTGCTGAGGATGGCCTGATGTACGAGTACATAGAGGAAGGTGAAACGGCGCTCGGTGATCCTCTGCACTATTTCGAGTTGAATTTCTATCTTGGAAACACCATAGAGAACTTCAAGAAATCACAGCCGCAGAAGGGCTTTCTCCTGATTGGACAGAAGGATGCGGACATGCGCCTTGGAGAATTCGAGCAGCAGGGCTACAGGTTTGAACTGCTCTATTCAACTGACCGCAAGGTGGCCGGCCAGCTGATGAACGTTTACAGATTTGTGAAATGATATATATAAAGGACAAATGGTTGGAACCCTATAGCGAGGCTATAGACTCGCGACACGCCAGAATCCTGACTGAAAAGGCAAGACTTTTTGGCGGCGGAGAGGTGTCACGTGCCGTGAACAACCATTTGTACTACCCTCTTCGCAAGGAAGCAGGGCCTGCGGGCCTTGAGTGGGTCATAAGGGAATGGGCTCCGGGAGCCTCCAGAATATACCTCATAGGTGATTTCAACAATTGGAAGCGCACACAATCATATTCTTTCACCCCGATAGGTAATGGAAACTGGGAGCTGCGCCTGCCTCTGATGATGCTTCATCACGGAAACCTTTTCAAGTTCTTTGTGGAATGGCAGGGAGGAGGTGCGGAGAGACTGCCGGCATACGTCACTCGGGTGGTTCAGGACGAACGGACCAAGATTTTCTCTGCGCAGGTCTGGGACCCGCAACCTTTTGAATGGAAGAATCCACAGCCTGTGATTTCCTGTCCTATGATTTATGAATGTCATATAGGAATGTCTTCCGCTGAGGAGAAGGTGGCTTCATTCAATGAATTCAGTGAAAAGGTGCTGCCGCGCATAGTGCGCCTTGGATATAACACAATTCAGATAATGGCTTTGCAGGAGCATCCGTACTACGGCTCCTTTGGTTATCAGGTCTCCAATTTCTTTGCGTTGAGTTCAAGGTTCGGCACTCCGGAGGAGTTCAAGGCGCTTGTTGACAAGGCTCACGGACTTGGGCTGGCCGTTATAATGGACCTTGTACATTCACATTCCGTAAGCAACGAGAATGAGGGGATAGGCAGGCTTGACGGTAATGAAAGCCTGTATTTCTACAAGGGCGTGCAGGGATGGCATCCTGCCTGGAAATCAAGATGCTTTGATTATGGTAAGGATGAAGTGAAATACTTCCTGCTGTCCAATTGCAAATACTGGCTTGAGGAATACAGACTGGATGGATTCCGCTTTGACGGTGTTACCAGCATGCTTTACTGGGATCACGGACTTGAACGGGTGTTCACCGGCTATGACGATTACTTCAACAACGGCGTGGACGAGAATGCCGTTGATTACCTTGCCTTTGCAAATATGCTGGTTCACGAAATCAATCCGAACGCCATAAGCATAGCCGAGGATGTGAGCGGCATGGCTGGGCTTGCGGCACCGTTTGAAGAAGGCGGCCTTGGATTTGATTACAGGATGTCAATGGGCGTTGCTGACCATTGGATAAAATGGTTGAAGGAAAAGCGTGACGAGCAATGGTCCGTGGGAGAGATGTGGTATGAACTGACCAACAAGAGAGCCGATGAAAGGACCGTGAGCTATGCAGAGTGTCACGATCAGGCTCTGGTTGGAGACAAGACTCTTGCATTCCGCCTTATGGACAAGGAAATGTATTACGGAATGTCGGTCGGTTCGCAGAACCTCATCATTGACAGGGGCATTGCCCTGCACAAGATGATAAGACTCGTGACCCTTGCCACTAACGGAGGAGGATATCTCAATTTCATGGGCAACGAGTTCGGACATCCCGAATGGATAGACTTCCCAAGGGAAGGAAACGGGTGGTCCTGCAAATATGCAAGAAGGCAGTGGAATCTTGCCGATGACCCTGCCCTGAGATACTCGCAGCTTGAGGCGTTCGATGCAGCCATGATTCATTTCTGGACCAGATGCGGAAGCAATGAAAATCCTGAACTTCTGTATATACATGAGGACAGACAGGTATTGATTTTCAGAAGAAAGAATTGTATCTTCACATTCAACTTCAGTCCGTTCGGCTCGTACGAAAATCTGAGATTCAAGGTCAGGGATGGCAGGTACAGGATGGTGCTGAACACTGATGCCGGATGTTTCGGCGGCTTTGGAAGGCTTATGGAAGGGGAGGAGCATTCCACGGAGGACGGTGAACTTGCATTATATATACCGAGCCGCTGCGCAATGGTCCTTGAATTCCAGAAGGAGCAGACGGTCAGAAAGGGGAAGAAACGATAATTGAAACAGAAAGTATAATTGCTATAAGATGATATCATTGAAGTTTAACAAGTCGGAGCTGGTGAATCTTTCCTACTCCTTGAGAAGGGAAGTGTTGGAAGCCAACAAAACCGGTGCGTATTGCAACACCTCAATAGTTAACTGCAATACGAGAAAGTACCACGGCCTGCTTGCCGTGACGCTTGACAGGTTCGGGGGTGACAGATATCTGTTGCTGTCGCAGGTGGATGAAAGCCTGATTGTAGGAGGAAAGCAGTTCAATCTGGGCATACATTGCTACGGCGATATTTATGAACCGCGGGGGCATAAGTATGTGGTGGATTTCGATGCCAATCCTGTTCCGCAACTCACTTTCAAGGTGGGTGAAATGCTTTTCAAGAAGAGCATGCTTCTGGTTCCTGACAAGGATCAGGTTCTTATCAAGTATGAACTTGTAGCCTCTCCGCATCCGGTGCAGCTTTCCCTGAAACCTTTCCTGGCATTCAGGAACATTCACTCGCTCACGCACAGGAACAATGAGGCTCGCACCGACGGAATACCTGTAAGCAACGGAATGTCCTACAGGATGTATGCAAACTTTCCGGACCTTTATCTGCAACTCAGCAGGAAGGATGTGAAATTCACGGCCGCTCCTCATTGGAACATGAACGTGACCTACTCCGATGAGTACAGGCGCGGGTTCGACTGCAATGAGGATCTGTTCGTTCCCGGTTACTTTGACATAAAGCTCAAGCAGGGCGATTCAATAGTGCTTTCCGCATCGCTTTCGGCGGAGGAGCCTTCACAGCTGCTCAGGAAGTTCAACAGCCTGTTGAAGAAACGGACAGGTGCGGAAACTTTCCACGACCAGCTTGTGAACTGTGCGGACAAACTGATTTCCCGCCACAACAACAGACTCAAGATAAGCGCAGGCCTTACCTGGATGTACACAGGCCTTCTGCGCGAGACACTGCAGTCACTTGCAGGATTGACGCTCTATGGACTCAACGATCCTAAGCAGTTCGAGGAGATTCTGGACAATCTGATAGAGGACGAGCAGCAGAGACTTTTCCACAGGACAACACAGGTTGAATCGCCTTTGTACCTTGCCGTAACCCTGCAGAAATACATCAAATGGGGTGCGGACGAAAAACATGTCTGGGGCAAGTACGGAAAAGTGCTGATGCAGGTCCTTGAAAGTTATACGGGAGGGCACAGGCAGGAGGTTACAATGCATCCTAACGGTCTGCTCTGGGCACAGATGGAGGGAGTGGCCCTCACCTGGATGAACGCCTACATCAACGGCAGGGCAGTTACCGAAAGGGCAGGCTACCAGGTGGAAACCAATGCTTTCTGGTATAATGCCATCTGCTTTGCACTGGCGATGGAGAATGAATACAATCCGCAGAACAAGGACTTCATTGAGCGGTGGAGCCAGATCAGGGATATGGTCAAGGCCAACTACCAGAAAACGTTCTGGAACCCCGAACTCGGCTATCTTGCGGATTATGTGGATAATTACGGGCAGAACATGGCGGTCCGTCCGAATCAGATATATGCCTTCTGGGTGAAATATTCACCTGTTGACGAGGACTTGGCGCCTTCGGTTCTCCGTGTAATGAGGAATGAGCTTGTTACAGCACGCGGGCTGAGAACCCTTTCTCCGCGCGATGTAAACTACAAGGGAGTTTACGACGGCAGCCAGCTTGAGAGGGACCTTGCATACCATCAGGGCTCTACAAGAACCTTCCTTCTGGAGCCTTACATAGATACAAGGCTCAGAATTTACGGCGATGGTTTCATAAGCAGGGCCAAGTGGCTGATGAAAGGCTTTGTCGAGGATTTGAACAAGCACGGAGTGGGGGCGGTTTCAGAACTCTACGACGGTGACCCTCCTCACGAGCCGCACGGAACCATCTCCAGTGCAAGGGGAACCGCCGCACTGCTTGCCGTGGAGCATTTGTTGAACGAATACGGGGAGGCTGCATTATGAAAGTGCTGATGTTCGGATGGGAGTTCCCACCACATATTGCAGGAGGTCTGGGTACAGCCTGCAAGGGAATAGTTGAAGGTTTGGCCCACAATGGAGTGGAAACCATCTTTGTGATGCCTAAGGCCAGCGGGGACGAGGACCAGAGCTGTACTACAATCATCAATGCAAGCGATGTTGAGGTGCGGACAGCAAGTACTGTTGCAAGTGAATGCTTCAACAATGTGAAGTTCCTGCATGTGGATTCCAACATTGTGCCATATGTTGAGCCTGAGGAGTATTTTAGGACAATAGAGATGATGAAGCGCGAGCACAGGTACGAGACAAGGATAGGTTTCGGGCAGAAATTCAATTTCTCCGGCAAATATGGAGCCAATCTCCTTGATGAGGTTGCGCGCTACGCTCAGGTGGGTGGAACCATCGCTGTGGAGCATGCTCACGAAATAGATATCATACATGCGCATGACTGGCTTACATACCTTGCCGGAATAGCTGCAAAGGAGCTTACCGGGAAACCGCTGGTTGTTCATGTCCACGCCACTTCATTTGACAGGGGCACCGATGATATGGTTGATTCCAGAGTGTATGAGATAGAGAAGAGGGGAATGGAGGCAGCCGACAGGGTTGTCACCGTGAGCGACCTTACAAGAAACATTGTGATCAACAGATACGGTATCAATCCGGACAAGGTGTTCACGGTTCACAATGCGGTGGATTTCAGCGGAAAGGAGGATATACAGGTTGAGAGGGGAATCAAGGACAAGGTGGTTACCTTCCTTGGAAGAATCACCTATCAGAAAGGTCCGGGATATTTCATAGAGGCGGCTGCAAAGGTTATCAAGAGAACCGAGCACGTGCGTTTTGTAATGGCGGGCAGCGGTGACATGATGGAGAAAGCCGTCTTGCAGGTTGCAAGATTCGGCATAGCCGATCGTTTCCATTTCACTGGCTTCCTGCGCGGTGCTGACGTGCAGAAGATGTTCGCACTGTCTGACGTATATATAATGCCTTCAGTTTCAGAACCTTTCGGTATTTCACCGCTTGAAGCCATGCGTACCAATGTGCCTTCTATCATTTCCAAGCAATCCGGTGCTGCCGAAATTCTCAAATATGCCCTGAAAGTTGATTTCTGGGACGTTGATTCCCTGGCCGATGACATTTACGCACTGGTCAAGTACCCCGCTCTTTCCAGATTTGCCGCAAACCACGGATATCAGGAAGTGAATAACATTAAATGGAACAGCGCAACAGCCAAGTTGAAACAAGTATATCAGTCACTGTTATGAAAAAGTCAATCTGCTTATATTTTGAAGTGAATCAGCCTACAAGGCTGCGTACATACAGGTTCTTTGATATAGGAAAGGATTCGCATTATTACGATGACTTTGCCTGCAGAACCAACATACACAAGGCATCGGCCAATTGTTATCTTCCAATGAACAGTTTGCTGCTCAATGCCATAAATGAAAGCAACGGTGCTTTCAAACTGGCTTTCTCAATGCCTGGAACGGTAATCGAACAGTTTGATAGGTACGAGCCAGCTGTAATAGACAGCTTCAGGAATCTTGCCCTCAGCGGCAACGTTGAATTCCTTTGCGAAACCTACTTTCATTCTCTGGCATCGGTGGTATCGGAACACGAATTCGCACATCAGGTGGAGAAGCATAGGAAGATTATCTACGATTATTTCGGAGTCAAGCCCGGGACATTCAGGAACACCGATCTTATTTACTCGGACAATATCGGCGAGCAGGTTTACAGACTGGGCTTCAACGCAATGCTGGTTGAAGGCGCAAAGCATGTGCTTGGCTGGAAGAGTCCGAACTATATATACAGTCACGATACAATTGATTCCCTCAAGCTTCTGATGAGAAACTATTCATTGAGCGATGACCTTGCCCTGCGTTTCAATGACCGGAACTGGAACGAATGGCCGCTTACAGCGCAGAAGTATCTTGACTGGATCAAGGCTTCCGAAGGAGAGCTTGTGAATCTGTTCATGAATTATGAGACATTCAACGCTTCGGCAGGAAATGGTATAATGGAATTCATGAAAGACTTCATTGTCAGGGCGGTGGCGGATCCTGACATTGAATTCGTGACACCTGCGCAGGCTGTAAGGAATTTCAAGGCGCTTGATTCCATCTCTGTAATGCAGCCGGAATCCTGGTCAAAGGAGGAGAGGGACTTAAGTGCGTGGCTTGGCAATGAATTGCAGCAGGAGGCCTTCAATAAGCTGTATGGCCTTGCGGAGAATCTGTATGTCCTGAACAGGGAGGATCTGTGGATGGACTTCGGACGTTTGCAGGAGAGCGAAATGCTTTATTACATGTCAACGAAGTATTTCTCCGGCAAGAATGCACTGAGGGGAATTTCTCCATACGATACACCGTTCGAAGCATTCATAAACTATATGAACGTGCTCAGCGATTTCATAATAAGGGTGAACAACGCCCTGGAGGAAATGTAGAATTATCAGAAAACAAATCATATAAATCTAAAACATGTATTATACATTATCGGAACGCCCTAATTGGGGTAGTGTAATGGTTACAAGGCATCTGCCCGAAGCTCTGGCCGGCCTTGAAACCTTGTGCAAGAATCTGTGGTGGTGCTGGAACGACAATGCCAAACTTTTATTCAGGACTATAGATGAGGAATTGTGGCACAAATCAGGACACAATCCAATGGTCATACTAGACCAGGTCAGCATCAAGCAATACAACAAACTGGCGCAGAGCCAATCCTTCCTCAGACAGCTTGGCTCAGTGATGGATGAGTTCAATGAATACATGAGCAAGAAGAGCGAGCGCACTGAACCTTCAATCGGCTATTTCTGTATGGAGTATGGAATAGATTCATCACTTCAGATATATTCCGGCGGTCTTGGAATTCTTGCGGGAGACTATTTGAAGGAAACCAGTGATATGAACGTCAATCTGGTTGCAATAGGCCTGTTCTACAAATACGGATACTTCACACAGCATCTTACAGCCCAGGGCAACCAGGAGGCGCAATACAATGCACAGAACTTCATGAAGACACCTGCCACTCCTGTTCTCAATCCGGACGGCAGCTGGCTTACCATCAAGTTGAGAATGGACAACAGGGACATGTATGCCCGTATATGGAGAGTGGATGTGGGAAGAACCGAACTTTACCTTCTTGACTCGGACTTCGAGGCCAATTCGCCTCAGGACAGGCAGGTTACCCATCAGCTTTACGGAGGAGACTGGGAGAACAGAATCAAGCAGGAGATGCTTCTAGGAATAGGTGGAGTGCGCACATTGAGAGCTCTCGGCCTCAATCCAACAATGTACCATTACAATGAGGGACACGCTGCGTTCGCAGGTCTGGAAAGAATGCGTGAATACATACGTGAGAAGAACATGTCGTTCGATCAGGCGCTTGAACTTGTAAGGGCATCTGGCCTGTTCACCACACATACTCCTGTTCCTGCAGGGCACGATTCATTCTCAGATGATTTCATGGGGCGCTATCTTGGTGCGTACATGGGCCATCTGGGTATAGACTGGAGACAGCTTATGAGCCTTGGAAAGATAAATCCTGACAACAATCAGGAAAAATTCAGCATGAGCATACTTGCGGCCAACATGTCCCAGAACGTAAACGGAGTATCAATGCTGCACGGAGATGTGAGCAAGCACATCTTCTCCAATCTTTATCCGGGGTACCTGCCCGAGGAACTGTACATAAGCTATGTTACAAACGGAGTTCATTATCCTACATGGACTTCAGTCCATTGGAAAAAACTTCATGCGCAAGTGTTCGGAGAGGAATTCAAAACCCATCATTACAACAAGAATTGTTTCGATGGTATATACAAACTGAGCGACGAGGATGTGTGGAATGTGAGGAAGGTCCTGAAGAAAGAGCTTGTCAAAGCCATTCTTGAGAGGATAGCGAGCCCATCGATGAGCGCTCATTATTCACCGAGCCAGAAAGTGACAATTGCGGAGACTTTCCGTGACGATGTGCTTACCATAGGCTTTGCGCGCCGTTTCGCAACTTACAAGAGGGCCACTCTTCTTTTCTCAGACCTGGACAGACTCGATGCCATAGTGAACAATCCACAGCGTCCTGTGCAGTTCGTGTTCGCCGGCAAGGCCCACCCTGCAGACGGAATGGGACAGGATCTGATACGTCAGGTCATTGAGATCTCAAAGCAGGAGAGATTCCTTGGAAAGATAATATTCGTGCCAGGTTATGACATTTCATTGGCAAAGAGACTTGTTCAGGGCGTGGATGTATGGATGAACAACCCAATAAGACGTCAGGAGGCTTCCGGAACTTCGGGAGAGAAGGCTTCCATGAACGGTGTGATGCATTTCTCAGTGCTTGATGGCTGGTGGGTGGAAGGCTACAGGAAGGATGCTGGCTGGGCCCTTCCTTTGGAGAAGACATATGCGGATCAGGGCTACCAGAATGAGCTCGACGCCGCTACACTTTACGCAACCATAGAATCTGACATTGCACCGGAATATTATAACAAGGACGCTGCTACCGGACGTTCCGCACAGTGGATAAACTACATCAAGAATACAATTTCGCAGGTTGCAAGCAATTTCACCACCAACAGGATGCTTTCTGATTACTGCAATCAGTATTACATTCCACAAACTGAGCGTTACATCAAGCTTGAAGCGGATGACTGCAAGCTGGCCAAGGAGATTGCAGACTGGAAACTTATGATGAGGAATGAGTGGAACAACATACGCGTGCTTTCCTACAGAAGGCCTGATGCATCATATACTTTGTCTCCTCAGGACAAGGTGATGAGCGAGGTTGTAATTGACCTTGGCCGTATCAAACCTGAACATATAGGTGTTGAAATGCTGTTCACCACCGTGGATGGCAATGGCGTGAGCCATATCCAGGAGGTTTCCGAGTTTACTTTGGAGAGTGTTGAGGGTTGCGTTGCAACTTACAGGACATCACTGCTCCCTGAGAGGACCGGTATGTACCAGGTTGGAACCCGCATCTATCCTAAGAATCCGTTGTTGCCGCACAGGCAGGATCTGCCGCTGGTAAAGTGGCTGTAGTTCATTATACTACGATGGATGCGCAGGATACTGCCTGCAAAAGAAAATTCGCCTTTCCGGGGCGAATTTTTTTTGCAGGCAGTACCTGCGCCACTTATATGGAATCATGCGTAAAACCCTGTGTTCAGTTCAGGCAAGTGGCAGAATGCCAAAGTGCCAGAGTAACAGAGCACAAGGCGCAGTATAAAATGAAAATCACCGTCCAC